>JASHVB010000203.1 GCA_030039695.1 Acetobacteraceae bacterium | reverse complement strand
CGCGAGGACAGCGTTTACGTGCCGACCGTCATCCAGCGCCCCGGTATGCCGCCGTTCAAGGTGACCTGGGTTGTCAATACCGATGCGGCCAATCCACGGATCATCGATGTCATCGCCGAGGGAACCAGCCTGCGCATCACCATCCGCGCGGACTACGCCTCGTTCCTAGATCATCATGGTGAGAGCATCGATGCTCTGCTTCAGGCATTGCGCCAGCAAGCCTGTGACAATTGCTCTGCGGCAACGGGTGTCGGCGGGCAATGAGCAGTACATTGGAACTTGGCGTATCGCGCCAGCATGGCGTCAGGGTGATATCGTAGACCCCTGACCGCAGCACGCCAGCGATTCGCGCCACGCGCAAGGGATTTACCCATCGCCCGGCACGACGTCGTCGAGCCGATACAGCACGACCACGGCCAGTATCGTGTCGGCCACCGGAGGTTCGAGACTATCCGTCAAATCCACCAGCCTTGATCGATATGCCAGACCAACCGCTTGCTACTCGGCTTGTGCGAGATGCACGGCCTGACAATCAACACCCAGCACCGATCCGGAAAGGCGAGCCTGCAACAGCGCAACGGCCAGCTGGCCTCGCCCTCAACCAATATCCACCGCAGCGTTAAAAGACTCCGCCGCGGCCAGACGCAGCACGTCGCGATGCACCGAATCATGCCCGAGCTCGGAACGGACATGGCGGCGCACAAAGCGGCTTCAGCCGCCATAACGCCCGGCCGCGCGAGCACGCGCGAATTCGCAACCGTCCGGGCGCGATGGCCCCGGCCCTCCACGCCAGGCTTCCCTGTCCAATCCGCAGCGGGAGTCGCGTAAAGGCCGCCGGCAGTGTCAGGATCAGCCGGCATGACATCCTCCAACCCGCAACCGCCACTTGAACCAGTGGTCATTGGTGCCGACGGCTTCGCCATGCTGGCTCTATCCACCGTGATCGTCGTTTTGTCGTGTGGCACCACGTTGCTGCTGAGCCTCTTTTACGTGTTGTGGATCGCCTGCCGCACCGGGTGCGATCCGCCAAGCGTCCAGCGAATCCTGGTGCTTGGGATGCGGCTTGACGGGCTTGGTCAGCCTCGCCCCGATTATCGTGCCAGGCTCGCGAGGGCCGCTCTCCTCCGCGCGAAACATGATGCGGCCCAGATCGTCATCCTGGGCGGCAGGACGACGCCGGGCCAACCGTCCGAGGCCGCGGCCGGCGCGGTCTTCTTGCAAGCCCACAATGTCCCTGCCGCCGCCATCCTGCTCGAAGACCGGTCCCGCCACACGCTGGAAAACCTCACGCTCTATCGTGCGCGTTTCGCCGTCGATGCCGGTCCGACCGTGCTGGTGACGAGCCGGTTTCATCTGGCGCGCAGCGCTCTCCTCGCGGCCGGACTCGAGATCCGGCGCGTTCCTTGTGCGGCGGAGCGTTCGCGGCGGCCTCCTCTGCGCCATATCCCGCTGATGGTATTTGAGGCACTGCTGATCCACTGGTACGTCACCGGCCGCAACTTCGCGCGACTAACCGGCAACCGCCGCATGGCAGCACGCATCAGTTAGCGGTTTCAGCCACAGGCAAGCCATGCCCTGCAACCAGCGACACCGAATGGTCACCGCCCTTGAACCCCAGCGATGGCCGGTGCGGTGCGATCCACCCGTCGAGATTGCCCGCGAACAGCGATACGATTCCGTTGCGGATTCTCAACATGTTGTTCGGCATCGTCAGCATTCGTCAAACCATCGGGTCGTTGATCCGGTCGGTCTGCCTGCCCGGCCGATCCATGTCGCGGCGCAACGGCCGCTCCGAGCGGCGCGCCAGCGGCCACCACTCGGCCGCCTCGTCCGCCCGGGCATGCGGGGCTGCCCCAAAACACGTCGCAGGCCTCTGTGCCAACGGCCGGCTTTTTCATCGCCACATGTTCCGCCGCACGCACTTGAGGACGACAGGCCCTCGGTGCCATGAGCGGAAGCATGGCAGGCTCGATGACGCAACCGATCGACCAGGGCAGCCGGGCCTCGGCGGCGCGGGTTGCCGTCATCATCCCTGCCTATGAGGAAGCGGTCACCATCGCGGCCTTGGTCCGGCGTTGCCACCGGCTGAACCAGGTGTCGCAGGTCTTCGTGGTGGATGACTGCTCGCGCGATGCGACGGCACGATTGGCGGCTGAGGCCGGCGCGCAGGTGCTGCGCCATGACATCAACCAGGGAAAGGGGGCAAGCCTGCGCGACGGCATACGGGCCGCGCTCGCGGCCGGGGCGGACCATATCGCCACCCTAGACGGCGACGGCCAGCACCAACCCGAGGATCTGCCGCGCTTGCTCGCGTGCTGCCGGGACTGGCCCGGGCGGATCATCATCGGCTCCCGCCGTGCCGCCGGAACAGACGCGCCGCGCGCCAGGGCCATTGCTAACCGGGTCGCTGATTTCTGGGTATCCTGGGCGGCGCGCCACCCGATCGAAGACAGCCAGTCCGGCTTTCGCGTCTACCCCGCGGACATAGCGCGACGTGTCGCGCTGCGCACTGACATGGCCAGCGGCTTCGCGTTCGAAAGCGAGGTGCTAGTCGAGGCCGGACGAATCGGCGTGCACACCGTCGCGGTGGACATACCTGCGATCTATGGCAGCGGACTGCGGGCCAGCCACTTCCGGCCCGTGAGGGACATTACCCGTATCGTGCTGATGGTGGGGGGCAAGCTGCTCAGGATGTGGATGGACCCGATCGGGCTCTGGCGCTCCCTGACCGGCTGCCGGCTGCGGTGGCACGAAGCGGAATCGCCGCCGGCTCGGATGTAACGGGACTCGCAAAGGCGTCAGGTCATCCCGCCGTTGGTCGGAATCGTCCGGCCTGAGGTGCAGGCGACGTGCGGCAACACCAACAACCCTGCCGGATCGGCGACCTCCTCCGGCACGCGCCGATGTAGCCGGTCGCGATACCTCGGAATTCGCACGGCCGGTCCAGCGCCAATCGTGCAAGGCTACCAGCGTCTGTGCTGCGCCGCGGCCGATAGCGTTGAAGGCGGCCGCGCCGGTGGGAGGACGGGCGGTCGCGATCAGGCGTACTCCTCCTGGCTGTCGCGCGGCACGACGCCGGCGAACACGAAGGCGAACACCAGCGCCAGGACAGCGCCGATCACCACAGTAAGGCCGATCTGCCGGAGCAGAGGCGTGCGACACAAGGCCAGCACACCGAATGTGAGCACTGTCATGGCATTGCACGTGACCAACGTGCGTAATGTGCGGGCCCGTTCCTCCTGGTCGAGTTGGCGACGGGCAAAGAACAGCGCGTAGTCCAGCCCCACGCCGGCGACCAATTGCAGCGAGACAACCTGGATCAGCGACAGCTTGGTGCCGATCGCGGTCAGGATTGCGACGGTTACCAGCAACGCGGCAAGGACGGCGGCGGCTACCGCCAAGACGCGGCGAGGCGCACGCAGGCCGGCGGCAATCACCGCCAGAGCGCCGGCGCCGCCGATGGCGAACCAGCGCCATGCGGTGCCAGTGTAATCAGCGACGAGGCGATTCATTTCGCTGATCATGTCAACGTAATGGGCGTCGTTCTGGCGCAAGGCCGTGGCGAACGCTGCCGGATCGCGGAGATCGGTCGGAGTGATCAGGCCATAGTACACACCGTCGTTGAAAAACAGCAGCGGATCGAGACGGGCGCGGAACAGGGGTGCGTCGATGTCGGCGGGCAGTAGCGGCCGCAGTGTGCGACTGGCCGCGACAGCGTTGATGAATGGCTGAAAGGCGTCCGGGCGGAACGGCAGGCCGGCTTGTGCCTGGGCGACACTGACCGACAGCGCGGCGGGATCCGGCAGAATGGCGCGGCGCGCGCGTTGCGTGGCGGCGCTGGGCAGGTATCGGGCGGCCATATCGGCGCCAGCGAGGACGCGGCGGCTGACGAGCGAATCGACGATTGGCAACAGTCGCTCCTCCTGTTGCAGCACCTCCTGGGCCGATCGCCCTTCGACGAGGCCCAGCAGAACCGTGTCGGGCGCACCCAGGTCTCGGCGCAACGCGGCGTCGAGTTTCATGGCGGCGGGCGGGGTCGGACTCAGCGCGGCAAGGTTGGTCTGCCACCGCGGGCCGCCCGCGAAGGCGAGACCGGCAACCGCCGCGACGCACAGCGCCGCCGCCCAGCCGCGCCAGGCACGGAGGTGTTCCACCCGCAGGAGGTGCGCGGGATCGCCAGCGGAGACAGGGGCCAGATCAGCGGCCACGATCAGCTGGGGCAGGAGCCAGCGGGTCACGGCTGCGGCCACCACCAGGCCAACTACCGAGAAACAGCCAAGCTGGGACAGGCCAGGGACACCGGTGAACAGCATGCCGGTGAGGCCAAGAGCGGCGGAGCATACCGCGAGGTAGAACGCCTGGCCGATGCGCCGCAGTGTGGCCGACGCCGGCTCGGCTAGCTTGCGATGGCCTACCAACAGCACCGGGTAGTCCAGCGAGACACCGAGCATGGTGACGCCAAACCCGATCGCCACGCCATGAACGAAGCCGAACAAGACCTGCACGGCGAGGGCAGCCGCGGCGATGCCGAGCGTGACGGGCACGGCGACCAGCAGCAGCACCCAGACGGAGCGGAAACGCCAGAACAGCAGCGCGGACAGCAATACCGTCGACGCCACTGAGAGCATGGTGACGTCAGCGCGCATGGTATCGGCGGCCTGGCGCGCAAACACCGCGGGGCCAGCCGCGAGCAAGCGTGCGCTGCCAGGATCGGCGTGGGCGAAGGCCGCCGTGATTGCCGCCTGGGCACGCTGCTGACTTTCCAGGTCCATGTTGCTGGCGCGCGTGCGCAGAACGATCAGCGCGCGATCACGGTGAGGCGCGAACCAGACGCCGTCCACCGAGCGTACCTGGCTGGCGCCGATCCACTGCTGCAACAGGGCGAGGAAGGCGCCTGGTGGGTCCGCCAGGCCGAATTGCGAGACCAGCGGCGCGGCTGAGGATTCCAGTCCGTGCAGCAGTCGAATCATGTCCGCGTGCAGCCCCGCCGTCGAGAAAACCCGCGGCGTGACTGCGGGGGATAGGAAGTAGCGGTACCGGAACAAAATCTGCGCAGTTTCACTGCCGAAGAGGGATGCGTCGCCGTCGTTGACGAACAAGAAGAGATGCGACTGGTCCAGCGCCGTCGTCATGCTGTGGCTGACACGGGCAAGCGTTGCGGCCGGCGCGCCCTCGATGCCGAGCATAATTATGCTCGTACCAGCACCGGAACGGAACTGCTGCACCATCAGTCGCGCGGCAAGCGTGCGCCCGGGCGGCAGGAACTCGGTCATGTCGGTGCGGATGGTGACCCGAGAGAGCACCAGGACGGCGGCTAGTACCGCGCCGGCAAACGCGAGGAGGATGGGCAGGCCGCTAGCGCGGCGCGATGCGGTCACGGCTCGGGATTGATCGCCATGCGGCTCTCGTCGCCATTTGCCTCGACCGTTTGCACGGCGCGCAGCGCCGTCCCTCTGCCTTCGATGGCGATGAACCGGATCAGTGATGCAGGCCCGGCATCGATTGGGGTCAGGCCCAGGCGCCAGGCCGCGATGCTACCCGTCATGGTTACCTCGTACCACTGGCGCAGCAAGGCGAGATTGCCGGACAGCGTACCGCGGATCGCGTCCACGAGCGCGTGCAGGTGCGGATGACTGTCCAGGGCGATGATGTGTGGTGCCTGGGTCCCCTCGGCCAGGCTGAGCTGGTTGCCATCGACCACCAATTGCTCTGAATGCGGGGAGCGCGTGATCTTCGCCAGGTAGTCGGGGCGCCGATAGATCAGCATCCCGCTGGTCCTGATGGGTTCGGACAAGGCGGCAATCGACTTGATCTCCGTGAAGTTCGCTCGACGCGCGGTCACGCGGGCGAGCGCCTGCATCAGCTCATCAATTGCTGACGGAGCGCCGTCTGCTGCCCGTGCCGGCAGCCACAGGGCGCACAGCATGGCGCAGCGGAGCAGAGTGCGGCGCGGGTGGTGATTCGAGGTGAGCGTCCCAGCGGGCAGGGCGGGATGATCGAGGCCGGTGGTGAAGATGTGTGGCGCTTTCATGGAATGCATCATTGGGCGTACCGGTGCGACCGCGCCGCCGAGCGCGGCACTATAGGTCCGGCCGATCTCTTCGCAACGCCCCGATCGCGGCTTCCGTCGGCTTGCCCGTCTCACGGCGCGGCAGACGATCGACGAGCACCATGCGGCCCGGCGATGGACCAGAGGCGGGCGGCGACATCATGGGGACACCAGCCTCAACCACACCACGTTGAAGGCGGAACTCGCAGCGGCAGCAGCGCCGTGGTCTCGAAAGCGCACATGTGCGTCGCTGGCACCATGGTGACGATTTGGGCAGGATGGGCCACGGAGAATCCCAAACCGGCGGCGGTATCGCAGCTTCGTTCCGCGAGCGGTCTTCAGGTTTGGCGGTACGGCAACGGCCGGCAGGTCCCTGATTCGCGCCGCTTTGTCAGCACGCACAGGCGATAGCAGGACGCAAAGAACCGCAACGCATTCACTGTCAGGTTGGCACCAGCCGCAGGGCCTGCCATACCGTGCGGCCAACCGCTTCTCCGGGCTTAGGGAGTAAACGACTATCAACCGGCCAGCACGCAATCTCGCAACGGTGACGGGGCAAGCGCCGGACCTCCAGACGGTGAATACCAGGTTCTTTGACGCGCTGTGGCGTAACTGCCGACTGGTAGGCCCTGAGTGCTTCAATACCTGGCCAGTCGTCCAGGCCCTTCTTGGCGAGGGGGGACGCAGGCTGGAGATTGGGCCTGGGCTACGTCCGCGATTGCCGATTACCGACACGTTCTTTGTCGACATCAGCGCAGAGGCGCTCTCGCAATTGCGGGACAGGGGTGGCTACGTCGCACTTGCACCTGTCACCGCTATGCCATTTCCAGATGTCACTTTTGATTTGATGTGCGCGTTTGATATTGTCGAGCATGTCGAGGACGACGACGCATGTTTCTCTGAACTTGCCCGGTTAGCCAAGCCAGGAAGCACTATGCTGCTTTCTGTGCCATTGCATCCCTCACGGTGGAGCCGTTTCGATGATATCGTCGGGCACTACAGGCGCTACGATCCGATACTATTGGCCGAGCAGCTGCAGCGGTATGGTTTTGTGATCGAGCGGAGCGCCCCATTTGGTATGCGTCCTCGCTCGTCATCATTGGCGAGCGTCGCCATGGACCTCTTGGCGCGACACCCTGTTCAAGGGTTCTGGTGCTACAACAACCTTCTACTACCGCTGGCCATTAGGCGCCAAAAGCCGCTGAGGCTTCATAATGGAGTCATGGCGTCGGATCACGTTGATGACCTTCTTTTGCTTTGCCGTAGATCGCGATAGACTGCCTACCCTCACGGCCACGGGCCAAAACCCTACGGTTGCTGGTTCCGCTCCAACGACAGGGCCGAGGAACGGCCCGCGACGTCCGACCTGGAACTGGCCGCATTGCTTGTCCCGGACGTTGCACTCCCAGAATATGAGTTGTCCTTGAAGCTACGGCAGGCTTGGGCTCCAGTAAGCACAGTAAGCACGGCGTATAACTACGAGTTGTCTTAAAGACCAAGCGGCGAGAGAAGCAAGGTTAGCCAAGTTTCGGCAACGACCAATTTGCCATGACGCGCGTTATCAACCGCGAGATGGGCCGTCCCCCTTCGCGCCCCTGCGGCCACTGCGTCGGGGGAAACGCTGCATAGCCCAACGGTTGAGCCGCCGAACCGTCGATGGGCGCTACAGCACCGCCCGCACGATATGGTGCCTGTTCCGGGTGTGGGGTCGGACCTCCGTGGGCCAGCGGCCCTTCTCCGAGGCCTCCGCCCAAGCCGCACTTTCCAGTACGGCAGGGCTGTCAATCTCGTAGACCGCTACATATTTTGGCGCGCCTTCACCCGTCAGCTCTTTCACCTGCCCGCCTAGCACGAAATGCGCGGGCGCAGTGCGGAGCCGTGTCACTGCGCGCACGCCCGGCACGTTCAACAGATTCGGCACGTGCTCGGTGTCGTACACCTCATTGAACAGCGCCTCTTTCTCGGGCTCGACATCCATACTCACGATGAACAGGTAACGCGTTCCTATCGGCATGCTGCTCTCCGGCGCGGTCCATGGGCCAGCCTACTCGCGCGGCATGGCGCTGACCACCCGGACAGTCGTCCCCTGGCTGTCGAGGCGCCGCGACTCGAGGGCAGCAGCGACCTCATGGCGTGGCCTGCGTGTGGAACCGTCGGGCCAACCCTCCCGGTGCAGAGACGTCAATCGAGCCGGCGCCTGGTATCGCGACTAGCCGTTGCGCCCCACCGCGTCGCCATTTCGGGCTTGGAAACCTAGTGACAGGCTATTGTCTTCGCGAACGCCGTCATGGAAGACCCGCTATGCGGCGCAGCGAAGCCTAGTCGATGACGCCTGTACCGCGAGAGCGCATCACTGGTCTTGTGCCCCAGGGTTGTAGTTCTGCGGCGGCCCCCAGCGCACCACCTGTGGGCCGCCGCCGGCCGGGTTGGTGACCAGCGCGTGCTCCCAATATGTCCCTTGCTGGGCAGGCGACACGCCGACCGGGGTGTCGCACGACGCGAGCAGGCCGCCCGCGGCGGTCAACAACGCGAACCACGGCAACCGGCGGCCCAGGCGCGAACAGATTTTCTTCATGGCTGCACTTACTCCCTGCGGCTGGTCGCGGCGTTTGGCAAGGCCCCGGCGCGTGCTTATCTCGGCGGTACACCCCCGCGTACCCTGTAGCTCGAGACGATTAGTTTATAAAGGTCCCGGAGGGACGTAGGGCTCTGGCGGTCCCCAGCGCACCACCATGGGGCCGCCGCCGTCCGGGTTGGTGACGAGCGCGTGCTCCCAATAGGTTCCCTTCAGGGCAGGCGACACGCCGACTGGAGTGTCGCACGACGTCAGCGTGCCGCCCGCGGCGGTCAGCAACGCGAACAACGGCAACCAGCGGCACACACGTGAACAGACCTTCTTCATGTCGATACTTACTTTGGCTCTCTGCAGCGTTTGGCAAGACCCCGGCGCGTGGCCTATCCGGGCGGCATGTGACGCATGGTGCCGCAATGGCATGTCGACATGACCGACTAACGGATAAAGTCAACCGTCTGTTTCCGGACCGGACGGGAGCATGATTGTGTGACCCAGCTCACAGGCAAAAGCTTAGCATCACCCTGCCGCGCACCTCGCTGAAATCCTGCCTGGTGTCGCCTGCTGTGAAGCATTTCAGTGAACGCAGTCCCACCATTATTACAGTGGTGAGGTTAACTCCACTCCATCCGGAGGTTCAAAATGATCAGAACCTTTACCTCGATCGTGATGAACGCGTTGATTTGTTGTGCTGTCACCCTTGCGGCGGCTTTATTGCCTGGTCCAGCTTTAGCTGTTTTGAATGACCCACCGTCAGCCGGATCCGATGGTTCGGGTTTCGGCAGGGTGCTGAATGACACGAGACGGTCACTGCGCGACCGGAATATACGTATGAGCTCGTGTTTTGAGTTCGCGTTGCCGTGCAACCATCGAACGCCTCTGGTCGGCCGGTCAGTGCTTGTAGCGGTCTGCCGCTTGCTTGTCGTCTCGATGCTGTGGCTGGCAACAGCACAGATCGCTGCGGCTGACGGAGGGCGACGGGTCGCGCTGGTCGTCGGTAACGCGGATTACCAAAGCGTTGCTCGTTTGGACAATCCGAGGAACGATGCCCGGCTCATGGCACAGACGCTGGCACGTCTTGGCTTTTCCATCGTCGGCGGGGGCCCGCAGCTCAATTTGCAGAAATCGGCATTCGACAGATCGGTGCGGGAGTTTGGCCGAGCGATCATAGGAGCAGACGTGGCGCTGTTCTATTACTCAGGCCACGGCCTGCAGGTTCAAGGTGTGAACTGGCTCGTCCCGGTCGACGCCAATCCGACACGGCTGCAAGACTTGGATTTTCAAATGATGAGCGCCGATCTTATCCTGCGTCAGATGCGGGATGCCGGCACACGCTTGAACATCATGATTCTTGATGCCTGCCGTAACAATCCATTTGGCTCACGTGGCCTGCGCGCCACAGGTGGCGGGCTGGCGCAGATGACGGCGCCGGTAGGCACGGTGATCTCCTATGCGACGCAGCCTGGTAGCGTTGCCCAGGACGGCAGCGGGACCAACAGCCCTTTCACCGCTGCCCTTGCCAAGGCGATGGAGCAACCGGGACTGGATATTTTCCGCGTCTTCAATCAGGTGGGCTTGGGGGTTCAGGAGGCAACCGGCGGGGAGCAACAGCCTTGGGTCGCCTCATCGCCCATTTCCGGTGAATTCTATTTTGCCGGGCCGGTCGTATTCAATGCACCGGTGACAATCCGGCCGGCCCCACCCAACCTGGATACGGACGCGCTGTTCTGGGAGTCTATACTCAACAGCGGGAACGCCGAGGATTACCGGACTTATCTCAAGCAATTTCCAAACGGGCGCTTCGCCACACTTGCGCGTCGGCGCATTGCGGATCTCGCCGTGCCGGCGATCAAACGGGCTCCGACGCTTGCCACGCTTTCCGTACGGTTGCCGTCTCATACCCCGACACGGACGCTTTCCCGAGAAGCACGCAATGAACCAAAGGTCGTAAGATTTCTCATCATGAAGAGGACACCAGACGGCAAGTGTGCAGCTGGAGTACGCCTTGGTGCAGGCCAGTCTTGCATCGTTAGCATCAACGAATGTCGTGGCATTACCGGCTCGTCCATGAGTCGAGATTCAGCAGGATACTGGCATTGCAATCCCCCCGATCGGTCCCGCGGTGGGTTCCTGCTGCCGGTACGAGTGCTCGCAAACGTATTCCGGCGGCTGTTCTAAGCGAGCTCGCGCAATTCCTCATGGCACCGGTAGTGCCCGCACTCCCGACCGGGTCGGCCGCTGGGTCCTGCGCTGCGATTGTGCCGTTGTCCCCTTTCGGTCGATGGGACGCGCTTCACTGACCGGAGCGCCGGTGGCCGACTTCGTTCGCGACCGGCCGGAGGGGTCGAGGCCTGCTTCCGCTGCGGCGGGGTGCGTCAGGCTCAAGGCACACGGCTGCCTTGTGCGGGCGGGTGCGTTGTAAGAATGGAAGGCGACCGAGACGAGCACGCGCTCGTGGCGCGATCGACCGCCGGTTCAAGAGGTGCCTCGAAGAGTGCTGCGCGCACACGCGAGCAGAAGAAGCGATGGTTCGGCGACAGTCGGCGATGGTGCGCCGGATGCGAGGGCGTATCAGCGTCGCCAAACGCCGCCACGGCCTCGACCGCTGCCGATACCACGGCGGGGACGGTATGAAGCGCTGGGTCGGCCTCGGGGTGATCGCCGACAACTTGATCAATCTCGACCGAGTGAGCGCCAAACCCCCGACCTCGCGGGGCTAATCGTCACTCTACCGCAAACCCGCCTAGTGTTTGGCCGGCGACCACCGGCGAGATAAGGCGGCCCATCCAGCTGCATGGGAGTCTGTTGTGCCGTAGAGTAGGTACTCGTCGCCGCTCGTGATGCTTGGTGACAGGATCATGCTTCTGCCACGGCGAGAGAAAAGTTCGGGACTAATCCTCGGATCAAACCAGCCATTCAACCTAAGGGGTCGACGATCGGCTTTATCAATGACCCCTCTGGTGTTGTTTGGTACGTAGCCGGGGCATGATGTGAGCGGCTGCAGCGTCGGCTGTTCGGCGCGTGGCATGACCCAAGCCCGTGGACGGTCTCCCCGTCGGCGTATACAAATCCACCAATCGCGACAGCTTTGTCCAAGACTATCCAACGGAATGTAGGTCCCATATGGTCGCTCGTGCGGGGGAGGCTGGATCCAGTGCATTGGCCGGCGGGCGTCATAGCTGTCCTAGGATTGGTTGTGGCTGGCCGTGTTCATTTGGCACAGGCTGCCGAACACCCGCCCGACACAATCGCCGCCAGAACGCAGGCCTGCGCCGCGTGCCATGGTGAGGAAGGCCAGGGTACCGACAACGATTATTTCCCGCGGCTAGCCGGCAAGCCGGCCGGCTATCTGTTCAACCAGCTTCTCGCCTTCAAGGAGGGCCGGCGGAGGTATCCGCCGATGAACTACCTGCTGCAATATCAGTCGAACGATTACCTGCACACGTTGGCAGACTATTTCAGCGCCCTGAGGCCGCCTCCCACGCCGCCAACACCGCCCACGGTCAGCGACGCTGTTCTGGCGCGTGGCCAGACGCTGGTGGCCAAAGGCGACCCGACGCGCGGCACCCCTGCTTGCTCTGGGTGCCATGGCCCTAAGTTGACCGGCATGGAGCCAGCCATTCCGGGCCTCGTGGGTCTGCGGTCAAGTTACGTCAGCGCGCAGCTCGGTGCCTTCCGCTACGGCACGCGTACGGCTGCCGCACCGGATTGCATGCAACTCGTCGCCGCGAGCCTGACCGAAGCTGACGTGGCCGCGGTTGCCGCCTGGCTGGCATCGCAGCCGGTACCACGCAACCTGTCGCCCGTCCCGCACGGCACGCTGGCAATGCCGCTCGCCTGCGGCAGCGAACCTAACTGACGGGGAGGACGCTGTGCAACTCCGCCAGACAGTATCACTGCTTTTGCTTGTTGCCGGCTTTGCCACGGCGCGCGCTGATGACCAGTCGACGATTGCCAGAGGCGAATACCTCGCCCGTGCCGGAGATTGCATCGCCTGCCACACCAATCCCGGAGGAGCGTTGTTCGCCGGTGGTCTGGCAATGCCGACGCCGTTCGGCACATTATACTCGTCGAACATCACGCCCGATCGTGAGACCGGTATCGGAACCTGGAACGGTGATCAGTTTTACGCTGCATTGCATAAAGGCCGCTTTCCGGATGGTGGTCTGATGTATCCGGCAATGCCGTTCGGTTCCTACACGTATGTCACGCGCGCGGATTCCGACGCGATCTTCGCCTATCTGCAGTCGGTACCCCCCGTGCATCAACCGAACACGCCGAACGACTTGCGCTTTCCGTACAACAACCGGTCGCTGATTCTGGGCTGGCGCACCTTGTTCTTCAACGAAGGTGAGTATCAGCCGAACCCCGCCAAATCAGCCGAATGGAACCGCGGTGCCTACCTCGTGGAGGGCCTCGGCCATTGCGGGATGTGCCACACGCCGATCAACGCCCTGGGTGGCAATACGGCATCACAGGCGTTCCAGGGCGGGCTGATCCCAATGCAGAACTGGTACGCACCATCTCTTACCTCCAACAAGGAAGCCGGGCTTGGGGACTGGAGCCTTGACGATATCGTCGACCTGCTGCGGACTGGGATATCCCCGCGTGGCGCGGTCTACGGGCCGATGGCGGAGGTGACGCACGACAGCCTGCAATACCTGAACGATGCCGACGTGCGCGCAATGGCGGTTTATCTGAAAAGCCTGGGCCAGGGCCCGCCACCGAACGCGGAGGTTACCGAGATCCCGGCGCCCGAAAGCAGTCTGCTGCTGCATTTTGGCCAGACGGTCTACGAGGCACACTGCGCAAGCTGTCATCAGTCGGACGGGCGCGGCATGCCGCCGCAATATCCGCCGCTCGCCGGCAATCCATCGATTCAAATGGAGTCGGCGGTGAATCCTATCCGCATGGTGCTGAACGGCGGCTACCCGCCTGGCACGCAAGGCAACCCACGGCCCTATGGCATGCCGCCGTTTGCCCAGACTCTTTCCGATGACGAAGTTGCTGCCGTGGTGACCTATATTCGCGCCGCGTGGGGCAATCGTGGCGCCGCAGTATCGTCGCTCCAGGCGAATGCGCTGCGCACCGCACCATTGGACTGATCCCACCATGCTGAATTCTGATCCTATCCCGGAAGACGCCACGTCACAGGACGCTGAGGTTCATGCGATTCTAAAATCCGGTGCGATTGGTGCGGTGCTGGTCGCAGGGCTGGCGACCGCGATCGTCATCGCGATCTGGTACGCGTTCTACTTTCTGGTATTCTTGCCGCGTGCGGGCGCGCCATGAGCGAGCACGTATCGCCGGCGACACCGGACGACGGCGCCGCGCAAAGCGAACGCGTCGAACGGCGCTGGGCCGCGGTCGCGGCCGCCCTCATGGTACTGCTGACCGCGATGGTGGTCTTCGCCGCGCTGCAGCACGCCACCTTGCCGCAAGCCCAGCTGCAGACTGTCGATCCGAGCACGCTGCATCTGCGAGGCGAGTTCATCGAAAGCAACCTGGGCAGCGCAGTCGAGCCGGACGGGTCCGTCACCGTCCGTCTGGTCGGCCAGCAATACTCGTTCACACCGCAATGCCTGCTGGTGCCGACCGACACGCCGATCACCTTCCGCGCCACCAGCGCCGACGTGGTCCACGGGTTCATGATCGAGGGGACAACCATCAACCTGATGTTGGTGCCGGGCTACGTTTCCAGCCTTCCGGCACGGTTCCAATCGCCTGGCGACCGCCACATGCCCTGCCACGAATTCTGCGGCCTGGGACACGAAGGGATGTGGGCCGGAGTCAAGGTGATCGACAAGGCCACCTTCATGCGGATGGCGGCCACAGCAAGGAGGCTGAGCTGTGTTAAATAGCCGGCGGCTGGTCCTTGCGCATTTCTGGTTCGCGTTTGCTAGCTTTGGTGCGGCACTGCTGCTGGGCGAGTGGCAGATGTTCGTCCGCAGCCCGCTGCATGCCTGGATCGGCGACCCCGAGCTGTACTATCGCTCGGTAACTGCCCATGGCACCACCATGGCCTATGTGTTCCCCACACTGATTGCCATGGGATATGGCTACATGGTGACCGAGGCCTCGCTGGATCGTCCCCTGATCGGACGTCACTGGGCGTGGGCTGGCTTGGCGCTTGTGGCCGTCGGAACGGTGACGGCGATCGTGCCGGTCGCGCTGGGTCTGAGCACGGTGCTGTACACCTTCTATCCGCCGCTGACCGGCAGCCCGTTCTATTACATCGGCATCGTCCTGGCAGTGATCGGATCGTGGGTCTGGGTCGCGCTCATGTCGGCGAACCTCTACGCTTGGAAGCGGCAGAACCCCGGCGCTCCCGTGCCGTTCCCGATGTTCGCGACGGTCGCGGGCGCCTATCTCTGGGCCTGGACTTCGGTCGGGGCCGCTCTTGAGCTCCTGTTCCTGATCATCCCGGTCGCACTCGGACTGCGCAGCACAATCGATGCGGGCCTGGCGCGCGTGCTGTTCTCCTGGACGCTCCACGCTATCGTCTATTTCTGGCTAATGCCCGCCTATATCGCCTTCTACACTATCGTGCCGCGCGCGATCGGCGGCCGGCTGTTCAGCGACCAGATGGGCCGTATTTCCTTCATTTTGTTCCTGGTCGTCGCCATGCCGATCGGTGCCCATCACACGTTCGAGGACCCCGAGGTGGGGGCCGGCTTTAAATTCCTGCATTCGTCGTTCACGGCGGTCGTCGCTGTGCCCACGCTCCTGACGGTGTTCACGATTTGCGCATCGGTTGAGATTGCCGGACGGTTGCGCGGGGGCAAAGGCCTGGTGGGATGGCTCACAGCCCTGCCGTGGCGCAATCCGGTTATGCTCGGCACGGCGTTGGCATTCATCATGCTGGGCTTCGGCGGCGCCGGCGGCCTGATCAACATGAGCTATCAACTGAACACAACGGTTCATAACACGCAATGGATCACGGGACATTTCCACCTGATATTCGCCGGTGCCATCGTCATCATGTATTTCATCATTGCCTATGATGTCTGGCCGCATTTGACCGGCCGCGCGCTGGACAGTCTCCGCCTGATGCGGGCGCAACTCTGGCTCTGGTTCATTGGCATGACGGTGCTGACATTTCCCTGGCACTATGTCGGCATCCTGGGCATGCCGCGTCGCATGGCATTCTACGACTACAGCAACCCAGCGCTCGCGGCGCAGGCGCCATGGGTGACGGTGTCGGTCTTCGGCGGCGCAATGGTGGTGGTGTCGGCCATTCTTTTTTTTGTGGTGCTCGTGCGCGGGCAAATGGCATCGCGCGTCGAGCCGGGCACCTATCGATTCAGCGTCGCCGCGCACCCGCCGCGCCACTTGCCCGCCGCGCTGAACGGTTTCGGGCTGTGGCTCGGCCTGATGGTGGCGCTAACCATCGTGAATTACGGATTTCCGATCGCCAACCTTCTGGCAACGCCGGGCACTGCGGTGCCCGCGGTGATGGTCGGAGCGAGCCGATGAACCCCGAACGGATCGTCTCCCTCCGCAACAAGTGGTTCACTTACAGCGTCGCGCTTACCGCGGGGATTGCCATTATCAGCATTGCAGTCGGCTTCATATGGCTGCCCTTGGCGCAAGCTGGCGGTGGCGTGCTCGGCGTTTGGTATGAGATTTGTAGCGCTGCCGGGGTGATCCGGGTGCCCCCGATCCACGAGCAGGTCGTCGAGCCGGCCTATGCAACGACGCGTGTCGAAATCGTGCCGGGCATGTTGCGCCATGCAAGCGCCGATTCGATCGGGCGGGGCGCAACGCTGGCATTGCGTTGCAGCATGTGTCACGGCGCGCGTGGCTTAAGCCGGGCCGATACACCGAACCTCGCCGGGCAATATGCGACGGCTATCTACAAAGAATTGGTCGACTTCAAGACAGGCGCCCGCACCAGTGCCATCATGCAGCCGCTGGTGGCCGACTTGAGCGACGCGGATATGCGCGATCTCGCGGTTTATTACGCCTACCTGCCGCGCGAGCGTGTCGATCTACCTTCGTCCGGCGAGACACCGCGTATCATCGCCGATGGAGCGCCAATGCGTGGTATCGCGCCTTGCGGCGCGTGTCACGGTGAGCTCAGTGCGAAGGCCGGCGCGTCGTGGCTGGAGGGGCAACCGGCGGTTTACCTGCGTGCACAGCTCGAGGGCTTCGCTTCCGGCGCCCGGCACAACGATATCGACCAGCAGATGCGCAATGTTGCGCGCGAAATGACGCAGCAGGAAATCGATAGCGCGACGCATTACTTCGCGAACCGCCGATGAGGCGTCTCCGCTCTTTCAGGACGTATCCGTGCGTTCCGCACCAGGCCCCGGCGTAGCAGCTTTGCGCCATCTGAGCAGTGATGTGTTCGACTGGGCGCACTGGCAGAAAATCGCTGTGACGATCAACCTGTTCACCCTCAAAATGTGCCGGTTTTGCCCGCATTTCGAACCGGTAGCGCGTTTCCTAGTGCGTGCGGTACTGCCCCTGTCGTGCGTCACGCTGGCTATGCCGCACTTTGACAGGCGCCCTCGGGCCTGATGCAGCGCTGCACCGCGCGGCGTTTGTCGAACCAACCAGCGAACTGGCGGCCGTGTTGGTGATCTGCCGGGATCTGTGTCTCGACATTGTGCTGACGGTAGCTCCGGCGCCTTCGGCGCTGCGGCCGGACGCGCCTAGTCCGCGGCGCCGCGCGCCCTGACCGCCTCCCACGCGTCTGGGTCGTTGAAATGAATAAATTCATAGTACAGCGAAGCAATTTCCGCGCGGAACAAATCGTGCGACAGTCCGGCGATCAACCGCGGAATTCCGAACGGCATACCGTTCAGCCCGCCGGCAACCGGTCCCATGCTGACCAACGAGCCGGCATTGAACAGATGGACGTTGCGCAGCGCGGGCAGACTGCCCGGGTGCTTCTCGAGCAGCTCGAAATGCGGCCCGACATAAGGATACTGCGCGGCCACGGGATCCTGCTCTCGAGACGGCGGCGTATAGCGGTCGCCCCACAGCGCGACATGATCGGCCAAACCGGCGAGTTCTGGCCGCAGCCGCAAATCGACGCCAAAGCCGGTGCCGAGGATCAGGAAGTCCGCCGCGTACCATCCTTTCGGCGTCAGCAGCGCAATCCCGTCCGATCGCGTGACCGCATCGGTGATTGGTGAAGAAAAATGCAACGCCACATTGTCATGCCGCTTCGTGCGTTCCACTGTGTCCTGTGGCGGCGGCATTGAGAGCGACAGCAGGTGGCACATGAACCGCCAACGGTCCGCATCCGGCATGTCTCCGAAATTGCGCCAGAATCCCGACGATTCCAACGCGCGGTAGGAGTTCACCACCGGCAGTTCCGGCCGGCGGATGAAGAGGTCCACCTGCACGGCGCCGCTTTCCAGTGCCGTTGCTGCGTTGTCGAAGGCCGAGGAGCCGCCGCCCATCACCGCAACGCGCCGGCCGGTCAGCGCGGCAAAATCGATCCCGTCCGACGTGTGTGCCCAGGTTGCGCGGGGCAGCTTGTCACGCACGAACGTTGGAATCCGGCGTTGGCCGCCGCCCTCGATGCCGGTTGCCAGCACCAGCTTGCGCGTCAGGATGGTCTCCACCTTGCCGTCACCGCGCACATGCAGCGCCAGGCGCTCGCCTTGTGGTTCGACGCGTTCCAGCATCACGCCGTTGCGCACCGGGATGCGCAGCGTGTCACGGAACCACACGAGATAGCGCATCCATTCGTCCTTCGGGATGCGCACCAGATCTTGCCAGGACTGCTTGCCGTACTGCGCTTCGTGCCAGGCCCGGAATGTCAGGCTGGGCAGCCCCAGGTCGGGTCCCGTCAGGGATTTCAGCGTCCGCAGCGTGAGCATCCGCGCATGGGTCATCCATGGGCCTTCCAGCCCGGGCGGATTGGCATCCAGCACGACCACGTCGCCGATGCGCTCGCGCTGCAGGCCGAAAGCGATGCCAAGACCGGTCTGCCCAGCACCGACGATGACGACGTTGGCGACGCTGCCACCGCCCGGATTGCGCACTGGTGTGACCCAGTCCTTGGTCGGGTACTCGAACAAGGACAGCTCTTCATGCACGCGGCGCGAAAGGGCCTGAAGGGCGGCGTTGACAGGCTGCATCGGCGGGAAAGTCCCAGTGGGCGTGAGGGATGGTACATGGGCTTGACCGTGGCAGCCACCCCGCGATGCTCTGCGGAAGCGACCCACGGGGCATATCATGAGCCAGTCGTCCGATTTACTGGAAGCGATCATTGGTGTCGAAACGGATTCGTCGCTCGCTAGGTTGCGCGCGTTGCGGCCTGACATCGTTCGGCACACGCAGGGCAGCTACGACGTGCTGCTGTATCCGCCAGATCCTGGTGGGTTGTCTGAGTTCGAGCGCGCAACGATTGCACTGCGCACAGCGGAGTTGTCGGGTCATGCCGCGTTGGCTGCGCATTACCGTGATCTGGCGACACAGCGCGGCAGCCCAACGCCGAGCGCGCGACTGGAAACGATCCAGGATCACGTAACCCTGGTCACGAGAAATCCGCGCGGCGCCACACAGTCCAATATCGCAGCACTGCACCGCGTCGGCCTCAGTCCGCGGGACATTGTTGCGCTGACGCAGATCGTCGCGTTTGTCAGCTATCAGGCGCGTGCGGCGGTTGGCCTTGGGTTGCTGGCGCGGGAGCTGGCGCCATGAAGGCAAGGCATTTCACGCTGGAAGCCGTGGACTGGGAGGCGTGGATGCCGCCGGTCGATGCTGCCACCGCGACGCGGCAGCAGCGCGCGGCGCTCGACGCAAGCCCGCAGGCCACTTCTGCGTATTTTCGTACCCTCGCGCATGATGTGGCGTCTCTCGCGGAGCGGTCTCCGCTGTTCCATTCGGTGATGTACGTGTCGCGCGGACTGAAGCGCGCCGACCGTGAGCTCGCCGCCGTCGTCGTCTCCATCATCAACGGTTGCGTCTATTGTTCGTCGGTGCACGCCCGCCGCTTCGTCGAGTTGACCAAGCAGCCGGAGATCATCCGCGCGCTCTACGAGCAGGGTTTGGATACAACGCTGCCGCCGCGACAACGCGCGATTGTCGACTACACTACGAAACTTACGCGCGTGCCGGCCACAATGACTGTCGCCGATCTGAGGCCGCTGCGCGACGTGGGCATGGACGACTTGGAGATCCACGATCTGACCAACGCTGTAGCGATGTTTGCCAACGCCAACCGGCTGATGCAGACGCTTGGTGAGCCGGTGGAGACGGCATGACCCCACACATGCCGGGGCTGCGCAATCCCACAGCGCGGCAACAACAGATCATGCAACTCGCCGGAAAACTCGCCGCGGAATTGCAGGAACGAGCCGCGGAAAACGACGCGCAATCACGGTTTCCCCTGGAGAATTACCAGGATTTGCACGCGAGCGGCTATCTGCGCCTCGCGTTGCCGTGCGAATTCGGTGGGCGGGGCGCCGACGTGTTCGACATGGTACTCGCGCAGGAAATCCTTGCCCGCGGCGATGCCTCCACTGCGCTGGTCACGGGCATGAACCTGTCCCTGCTGGGGCGCGTCATGGACTCTCAGGCGTGGCCGCGTGACGTGCTGGCTGACATCTGCACGACGCTGGCCCGTGACGGCGGCGCGATCAACAACTGCGTGACAGAAGCCGGACTTGGCAGCATTTCCCGTGGAGGCTTGCCTTCCATGTCCGGCACTCGCGCCGACGGCGGCTGGCGCATCAGCGGCCGCAAGATCTTTGTAACGGGCGCTCCTGTTCTGCGCTTCCTCGCCACCGCCGTGATGCTGCCGGCAAGCGACACCGCCCCCCATGGTGAGCTGGTCAGCGCGATAGTTGACGGCAGTTCTCCCGGCCTGACAATCGAGGACACCTGGAACGGCGCTCTCGGGCTCCGGAGCTGCGGCAACTACGCGGTCAACTACGATAACGTATTCGTGCCCGATGCGCGCGTCGTCGAACGCGTGATCATCGGCGGCGAGCGCAAGCGCCCCGGTACGTCCGGGTGGAACCTGCCGCTTGCGGCAGTGTACCTCGGCGTGGGCCAGGCCGCATGCGACGCGGCGTGTCACTATGCGAACAATCGTGTGCCGGTCGCGCTCGGCGCTTCGATCGCCGGGCAGTCGCATATTCAGCAGTGGATCGGTGAGATAGACCTGAGTCTGCGCGCCGCGCGCACCGTACTGCACGATACCGCGCGTGCCTGGGTCGAACACAGCGCATCGCCGGCGGAACTCGCCACATCGATCGCGGCGGCGAAGTATCTCTGTACCAACGCCGCGTGTCGCGTGACGGAAACCGCGCTGCGCGTCGCGGGCGGGTTCAGTATGACTCGCGACCTGCCGCTGGAGCGCTATTTTCGCGATGCGCGCGGCGGCTTGTTCCAGCCGCCGCAGGATGATCTGGCGTTGGGCATGATCGGTCGGGCGACGCTAGAGGCGGAACGGCGACGGTAACCATAATCTCGCTGCAAGTACGCGGCCGACCGTGGGCCCCGATCCGGAGGATCGGCGCAATCGGCTAATAACCCTTACGCGGTGCGGTCGCCGAAAACTCGCGCAAACCGATGCCCTCTGGGCGAACGCGCAGCGTGATTTCGAGGCTGCCTTCGGTCGCGCCGCGTCGGAGTCCCTACGCGAGGCTCTGCGCTTCCTGATATCGGAGGACTTCGCAGCCGCATTCAAGAAAGGTCTCTCGAAGCCAGTTCGCTGAAGTGACAGAGCCGGTTGTCACGTGGCCGTTTGGATGGCGAAAAGTGGGAATCAGCGGCGGTACTGCCGTTTGGAGAAATCCTGGCTTGGATTTCTCAATTGTGCGACAACTGTCACGCTGAATGGAAGTCCGCGACTCGTCGCGAATCTCACGTGCGGCTGCATGAAAGTCGAGAATGTGCGCCGAATGGGTCTCAAATTTGCAGCAATTGTGAGACTTGAAAGCGAGAGGGCTACCCTCCCCGCCGGGAGCAAGAAGCTGCATTGGGTGGTGGGGTAGCTTGGCCGGCCAAGGCTCGACGGCGGACCGTCTTGGCCAATCGAGTGAACCGAGAATCCGGGCGTATGCCGCCCCGGGGTCTGCTACGCCTGGAAGCCGGTGGTGATCGCGATGGCGCGGGCGGTGGTCCGACCGGGCGGTGTCATTGATCATCGCATTGCTGGCGCCGTGTTCATCGATCTCAACGTCGCGTTGCTGCTCTCGCTCGCTTATGCTGGAATTGCGATCGTGGATCACGATGCGCTGAAAATTCCGCTCGAAGGCGGCCGGCCGCATTTCGTCGACCTGATCCATCAGCTTCACGACGCTGGCGACGATCGGCGACGGCCGGACGAGTTGGCAATCGCCATTCGCACCCAGCCTCGCCGATCTCGAAACTATAATCGGCCAGCTCTTTCCCGCGATACTGCTCTCGCGCCTCGTCGGTCTGCACTTCCATAGGGTGTCGCGCTGACTGTCAATCAGCACGTCGCAAATACCGGTCAATGGCCAAAATGGCCGTCATGCCCCAAGTCGTTCATAATACGGGGTACGACCTCTTCAGCTTGATACGGGTGTTTGCGGCAGCGAAGTGCTAGCTCGATACCTTCCTCAAGGCCGGATCAGACCCGGCCACGACGGTGGGGGCTCTGCAGTCCACATGGCAGGCGACCTGATGGGACTCGCTGACGGGACGAAGCTCGGGCGTCACTGTCTCGCACACCGATGGCAGACAGTGCGGGCAACGTGCAGCGAACACGCAGCCGGGGCCCGCGGCGGCTGGCCGCGTCGGCGCGTCTGGTTCTGGGTCCGGCTGGTCGGCCACCGCGTCCAGCAGTATGCGTGTGTAAGGATGACGCGGCGCGGTCAGCAGATCGGCCGGCGTGCCGGTTTCGCAGATCCGGCCGCGATACATCACGGCGATCCGATCGGAGACCTGGGCCACGATCGACAGGTCATGCGAGATGAACAAATACGCCAGGCCGAACTGATCACGCAGGTCGGCCAGCAGATTGACAATCACCGCTTGCACTGAAACATCGAGCGCGGACACTGGCTCGTCGCAAACGATGAAGCGTGGTTCGGTAGCCAGCGCCCGCGCAATCGCGACGCGCTGGCGTTCGCCGCCGCTCAACTGGTGCGGATAGCGCGTCCGATAAGACGGCGGTAGCCGCACCATCTCCAGCAGTTCCTCAACGCGCTGGCGCCGTGCGCCCCGCTTCGCCAGGCCGAACAATGCCAGCGGCCGTTCCAGCGCCTCTCCGACCGACAATCTCGGATTGAGCGACGAGCCGACGTTCTGGAACACGATCTGCGCCTGCTTGCGAAAGCCGCGCAGTTCCGGGCGTGGCAAGCGGCCAACATCGGCGCCGTCGAACTCGACGCTGCCGTCGCTCTGGTGCAGCAACTGCAACACCAGGCGGCCCATGGTCGACTTGCCGCAGCCGCTTTCGCCGACCAGACCCAGCACCTCGCCGGGCGAAATCGACAGCGACACGCCATCCACGGCCGCGGTCTGCACGGGTCGATAGCGCAGCACCGGACCGGGCCGCGCGAGAGAGAGGCGCCAGGCCGCCAGACCGCCCCGCGTCACAAAGGTCTTGCGAAGCTTCGTGACGTTGACCAGGGCATCGCCGCGACGGAATGGCGGCTGCGGGACCGCCTCTACGGCGTGGCCTGGCCAGGCTCCCAGCGCGTTCGCCTGCCAGCATCGTGCCTGATGGCCGGCCGAGGCCGCAGCCAGCGGCTGCGGTCCCTCGGTGCAGCGCGGCTCGGCAAATGGGCAGCGCGGCTCGAACACGCAGCCTGCCTCCGGGCGGGGCCCGCTGGGCATCTGTCCCAGGATCGCCCGCAGGCGAGCGCCGCGCGACCGCGCTGCCTCCAACGGTGGCCGCGACGCCAGCAGGCCCTTGCTATACGGGTGAGCGGGTTTTTCCAGCACCGCGCGCACCGTGCCGACTTCGACGAACTGGCTCGCGTACATCACCGCGACGCGGTCGCAGAGCCGCCGAACAACGCCGAGATTGTGGCTGATGAACAGCAGGCTGACACGTTTCTGTTGGCGCAGGCGTGCGAGCAGGCGCAGGATCTGTGCTTCAACGGTGACGTCGAGCGCGGTCGTGGGCTCGTCCAGGATCAAGAGCGGCGGCTCGCAGGCCAGCGCCGCAGCTATCAGCGCCCGCTGCTTCATCCCTCCGCTGAGCTGGTGGGGGAACGCCCGCGCCACGTCGTCCGGATGTTGGATGCCCATTTCCGCGAGCAGGGAGACGGCGCGGCGCAGCGCTTCGGCCTGCTTCATGCCGAGATGCTGCACCATTGGTTCGGCAATCTGCCGGCCGACGCGCAGCGCCGGATTGAGCGCGGTGAACGGGTCCTGGAACACCGCACCGATCCGGCGGCCCAACACAGCGCGGCGCTGCGCATGCGACAACTGCGTGAGGTCCTGCCCCTCGAACAGGATGTTTCCCATGATCCGAGCGGCCGGGCCAAGGAAATCCAAAATCGCGCCGGCAATGCTGCTCTTACCGGAGCCCGATTCACCGACGATGCCCAGCGCCTCGCCGGGCTGCAACTGAAATGAAATATCGCGCACCGCGGCACTCTGCGCAGCGTCGCTGTCATAGCGCACCGTCAGGTCTTGGACCCACAGCAATGGCGCACTGCTCATCGCCGCCCGCCCAGGCGCGGATCGAGCACCTCGCGCAAGCCATCGCCCAACAAGCTGATGCCGATCACGGTGATGCCCATGGCAATGCCGGGAGCCAGCGAAATCCACGGTGCTATCTCGACGAAGGCGCGCCCCTCGCTGATCATCAGGCCCCAGTCGGCGGCCGGCGGCTGCACGCCGAAACCAAGGAAGCTCAGCACCGAACCCAGCAGAACTGCGAACACCACGCGCAGGCTCGCTTCTACCATCAGTACGGGCCAGACATTCGGCAGCAGCTCGCGCCACAGCATGTACCATGGGCGCTCGCCACGGGCGCGGGCGGCTTCCATGAATTCGCCGCTCATCAGGTTGAGCGTGACGCTGCGGGTGACGCGTCCGATCGGCGGAGCGGACAAGACACCGATGGCGAGGGCGGTCTTCATCAGGCTGGGCGGTGTGATCGCCAGTACCAGCAGCACCAGCAAGATCGGCGGGAAGGCTAGCATCAAATCGAAGGTGCGCATGATCGCTTCGTCGAGCAGACCCCTGCGGTAGCCAGCGAGCAGGCCGAGCGAGACGCCGAACGCCATGCTGATCAGTGTCGCGGTGACACCGAGCAACAGCGAGAGCTGCGAGCCAAGCAGTACCCGGCTAAACACGTCCCGGCCATACTCATCGGCGCCAGCGAGATAGTGCAGGCTGGGCGGGGAAAACCGATCGCGGATGTGCATTTGGTCGAACGGATAGGGCGCCAGCACCTGTGCCAGCGCCGCGGTAACCAGCAGCACAAGCACGATGGCGGTGCCGGTCAGCAAGGCAGGCGGCAGGCGCCGACGCCGCGGCACCGCCTCCGTCAACACCGCGGCGGGCGGTGCGTTACTCAACTGCCGCACCGTAACGGATGCGCGGGTTCATCACGCCGTACAACAAATCGGCGGCGAGGTTTGCGAGACAAAAGACTGCCGTCAGCACCAGGATCGCCGCCTGCATCAGTGGCAGGTCCTGGCGCTGCATGGCGAAGATCAGCAACTGCCCCAGGCCGGGATAGGCAAAGATCGTTTCCACTGCGACGATCCCGCCGATCAGGAAGCCGAAATCCTGCGCCAGCACGGTGATTGTCGGCAGCAGCGCGTTGCGTAGCGCGTGGCGCAGGACCACCAGATGCTCCGGCAGTCCGCGCGCACGGGCGACCTTCACGTACACACTGTCTAATTCCTCGGCCATGCTGGACCGGGTCAGCCGCGAGACGTGCGCGAGCAATGTCAGCGTCAACGTGATGACTGGAAGCACCAAGAACGAGGCGTAGCTGAGCAACCCGTTACTGATGTTGCCCACGCCAGAGGTGGGCAGCAGATGGAAGACGCTGCCCACCACCAGGATCAGCACCAGGCCCCAGTAGAACTCTGGCACCGAGATGCCGAGATAGGTGAAGATCGAAATCGTGTAATCCGGCCAGCGCGCGTGCCACACCGCCGCTGCGACGCCCATTGCGACGCCAAGTGTCGCAACCACCGTCATGGCGCAGATCGCGAGGATCGCGGAGTTGCTGAAAGCGAACCACAGCATCGGCGCGATCGGACGTTCCATCACCAGGGACTGGCCCATGTCGCCATGCAGCATCGCACTTGCCCAGCGCCAGTATTGCACCGGCAGCGGCTGGTCGAGGCCGAGCTTGTGTTCGAGCGCCGCACGCGTTGCCGGCGTGGAATATTGTCCGAGGATCAACTCCGCCGTGTTGGAAGGCAGCGCATGGGTGGAGAGGAAGACCAGCAGCGACATCGCCACCAGAAGCAGCAGCACCGTGCCGAGGCGTCGCAGCGCGTAGCCGGCCATCGCGCGGCGTCTCCCGCGTTAGGCGCTGATCGATGCGTTTCGCAGATCCACCCACATCAGGGGCGAACTCTTGAAGCCCTGAACCTTGTTGCTTACGCCGCAGGCGAAGTTCTCCACGTAGATGACGCAGCCTGGCCCATTCTTGGCGACAGTCTCCTGCAAGATCCCGTACATCTTGGCTTGCACCGTCTTGTCGATCGTGGTGCGTGCCGTATCCAGGGCTTTGTCCACCTGCGGATTGCTGTAGTGCCATAGCGTATCGTTCCACGATCCCCCGGTGTGGTACCAGGCATAGGTCATTAAATCCGGGGTGGCGCGGCCAAAGAATCCATCGACGCTGAACGGCACCTTGCCCTCCATTTCGGCGAAGAACTTGTCCGGCGGCACCATCTGAAGCGATACGGCGATGCCCACTTCCTTTGCCACGTCGCGGAAGGTGTTGGCGAGGCGCTCCAGGTTTGGACTACTGCCCGGAACGTACATCAGGATCGGGAACCCGTTGCCCAGTCCAGCCTCGGCCAGCAGCTTCTTGGCCCCAGGAATATCGGCCGGCACCAGTAGGTCCTTGCGAAAATAGGGATGCGTCGGCGGAATTGGCGACACGGTGGGGGAGGCGTAACCGAACGTTGCGACGTCGGTGAATTTCTGCTTGTCGATTAGCTTGATGAACGCCTCGCGCACCCGCGGATCGTCGAATGGCTTGAAGGCGTTGTTGAAGATGATGCCTTGCCAGTGGCCGGAGGGTACCGCGTCCACGTGGCAGGTATGGCTCGTCTTCAGCAGATCCTGCTGCTCGGGCGGCAGGTCGTAGACGATGTCGATGGCGCCGCTCTGCAGCCCGGCGACCGCGGTGGTGTATTCCGGAATGATGCGGAGGATGGCGCGGTCGATCTTGGGCTGCCCGGGCATGTAATAATCCGGGTTCTTCTCAAGTACCATCTGGTCGCCCGGCTGGTAGCTGACAAAACGGAACGGACCGGTGCCGACCGGCTTGGTAGTCAGCGTGTCCATCATGGACTCGCTGACGATCGTCGCCTGATAGCCCGCGGCGACCGCGGGGATGTCGGTATAAGGAATGGACAACGTGAATTTGACGGTTAGCGGATCGACCGCCTCGATCTTGCTGATCGCGCTCAGCGACGCACGCAGGACGGAGCCTACCGATGGGTCCAGCAGCCGTTTGTAGGTGAAGACCACATCGGCGGCCTCGAGCGGTTTGCCGTTATGGAACTTCACGCCCGGCCGGAGGTGGAAGGTCCAGGTTTTCAGGTCTTCGGAAGGTTTCCAGCTTGTCGCCAGATCCGGAAGCACTTCCGCCAGGGCGACCTGCCTGGTCAGGCGACTGAACACAGAATTGGCGTAATTGTAGTCGAGGCCGCCGATCCGCATTTTCGCCGGATCGAGGGTGGCGATGGCGGCGGGGAAGGCAACACGGATGACAGTTGCCTCGGCGCTGCGCGCCGGGGGTGTCGCGGCGGCGATGGCGGCGATACCGCCGGCGGCCATTGCGCTCCGGCGTGTGAGTGTTGGGCGGCGCAGCGACGCGTTGCGCATGATGAAGCCCCTGTCGTCTTGTTTGTTCGGAATTGCGGGAAGCGCAGCAACCTCCGTGCCAGAGCTCGCTGGCCTTGCCTGAATTTTGTGCGATCTTGTTTGGGATCAGGAGTTTAGACCGGTGGATTGGCAAATGGTGTTGGGCGATTCGCCTATAAACTAGGCGATATCTTTTGGATCAGGGTTCGCCAATGATCTGTTTGGCCTCAATTTGCACAGTATATAGGCTTTACGAGCGATTCATAGGCAAGACGTGTCAGCGGCGTTTTATGGGAGCCCGGTGAAAACTGACCAACTGCCGTTCCCGTAGGCATCGATACACAACGCAGGACCATCACTTGGCCGCTCGGATAGGCTTCCGCGGCCGCACGGAGCCAATCGGAGCGAATCAAGGCGGAGGCGATGTCAGCAAGTCCACAGCGGAATGCCCGAAGGACGTGGTGACGCTGCAGGCGCCGAAAGCGCAGAACAATCCGCGCTACAAGGAGCAGCTCGACCCGTCGCCGCGGCGAAGCCCTTGCATCAAGAGAGCCAAGAGCGTGCGAAAACGCAAGTCACGTCCCGATCTGCGGTGAACGTAGTCTTCGCGCGCCGCCTCTCCTGGACGAAGCCAAATATCCCAAAGGGGTCAACGTGACCGACGCTCAACTGGCGGCGGTCAATCTCACCCCTCACGCGTTCCGCGCAGTGGGGGCATTGGCGCGGGAAGTCCACGTGCGCCGCCGTGTTATTGAGAAACTCCGCCGTGCTGAAATTATCATTTCAAAATGCAGCTCGAGCGCGGAACCCAGCAAATTGTCACTCCAGACCGCGGTGTGACGGCGACGCGTTGGCTGCTTCCGATCTCAAGGTTAGCGCGACTCCGGTCAATCCGGAGCAACTTGTGCGCGCGACGCCGCCGGTGTGATCGTCCCGGCGCAACGCGCCGCGTATCAATGGGTCAGTCAGGCGCCACCACATCCGCGCCGTTCGCAGGCGGTGGCGCGGTGTCCGATCAGGCCGACAGGCCGGGATTCAACGTGTCGGCGATCACGTTTCGCGCGACCGCGCGGATCAACTTCCGGTCCGCGTCTGGAGTCGCAGCCGGTAGGATGCCTGCCACGAGCCGATCGTGGCTGTGGGTCGGCAAGGCCGCGCCATTCTTCAGGATGGGGTAGCCGAAGGATGGGGTAGCCGAGTTCTTCGCCGTCGCGCACCGCGCGAAAGCCCCGCCGGATCATGTTGGGCATCATTGCGCCGGGCAGCGAGCAGTGTCTCAATTATTCCTGGTTTGTCTCGCTTCAGGATGACTCAACGCTGTGCTACGCGTTTGCCACTATGCGCGAGAGCGTGGCCGGCCCTGATGACGCGTTACGCGATCTGGGCGGTGCGCGATAGCCGCGATTTGGGAGGACGCTATGCAGCGCGGACCGGGAGGAAGACACTGAATGACCTTCCTGGTCGCGCGGGGGATCATGCCATGGCGGATGCGGTTCGCGTGATTGTCGTCGATGACGAGCCTGATCTCCGTAGGATGCTCGCGGAGTATCTTAGCAAGTAC
>JASHVB010000202.1 GCA_030039695.1 Acetobacteraceae bacterium | reverse complement strand
GAATACCCCTCTTATGGGGCTGGGGAGCCCGCGACTTGCCCAACAGCAGCGGCGATCAGCAACGCCGTGTTCGATGCGGCCGGCGTACGCCTGCGACAGACACCATTCCGTCCTGAGCGGGTGAAGGCGACAATCACCTCGACGTAGCTCGCGTCGGACCGACTACGCCCCCCGGTGGTGGCGCTAGGAGCGCTACGAGCCGCGGATGCGGATCGACCTCAGCATGGGCAAGCTCAAACGCTTTAAGCGGATTGCCCTGGGCTGAAACAAAACCAAGGCCTCGTTTACCGCATTGGCTAGCTTCGGTCGCTCCATTATGCTGATAAAATCGGTCCATGCGAGCTCGAACTCCAGCGATGGATTCTGATGCTCCGGCAAGACGCGTATCCACCAAACGTACAACGCGGTCTATCCACGAGGCCCTTCACAATGGGGGCTTCGCCGACGACCGCTCCTTTGAGCGCGGCATCATATGAACGATGTCAACTCTCTTGTGTCGTACCCGCACTTCCTCCGCCAAGTTCGTCCAGCCGTGCCTTCAGCGCTATGCGATCCAGCGAGGCAAAGGGCAAGCTGATGAAAATTTCGATCCAACGTGTCAGACTGCCATAGAGCTCGTTGAGCAGGACGACACGATCCCTATCACTGCCGATGAACGTGTTCGGGTCGGGCAGAGGCCACAGGGCAGTGACTGCTGTGTTACCCAGCTCCGGACAGCCTTTATCTTCAGCACTGTCCGAAAGAGCAATCACGAAATCCATCTGAGGCGCATCGGGCCCACGGAACCGCTCCCACGACTTGCTGTGCAATTTGGACGTGTCGTGGCCAAGGCGCTGAAGCATCTCGATGACCCCTGGTAGCGGGCTCGGTGCAGGTGCAGCACCTGCCGAGTAGGCATGGAACCTCCCTCGACCTACCTGCTCGAGAATGGCCTCGGCCATGATTGAGCGTGCTGAGTTCCGTGTGCATAGGAACAGCACGTTGAAGGAAGGGGTCATCCTGGTCGCTCCATAACTATAGGCGACGTTAACCGCTGTAGGTTCCGCAGCCTAGAGGCAGATCCTTCCAAGGGGAAATCATTTCAGGTGTATGCTATACAGTGCAGCAACAGTCTTCACTGTCGATCGCACACTGTGCAAGAGTTGCACGCAGTAACGCTCGGTCCTAAACACGAGGGAGCACAAACAGGATCACTGCCCGTTACGTGGGTGATAGTCTCCCTACCGACGGGCCCGGAACAAACCCGAATGTTTGCTGTCCGCCGCTCGCGCGGCGTCGCGATCGTCGCGGAAGCTGTCCTTGGGTTGGTCTGGCGCTCGACCCATCCCCCACCTCCTTCGCGCAGCCGCAGACCAATGGTCGCGGAGGTGATCAACGGTCTTCCGTATCTCAATGAGGAATAGGCGGGCGTCTGCCGATATGACATCTGGCAGGCTGCGGGCGACATGGTTGCAGCATCACCAACGCACCCGTCCTCATACTCATCGAGAACCTTGCGATCCCGGCTGCTCTGCGGCGGGGGAATGTCTTCGACGAATGGTCACGGTCCAGTGGCCCCGCTGCTGTTGCCGCTAAACGCAACGCTGACGCCGCGCATCCCACGTGTGTGCGCGACATATGCGAGCAGGCGCTCCTCGTGCGCGTCGCGATAATGCGGCGGGAAGGCGGCCATTTCGCAACCCGGCAGAAACACGTATAGGTACTCCAGACCCTGGCCCTGTGCAGGGTCGTCAGTCGCGCCTGGTCGGCCTCGTCGTCGTCCGGGCCCCCGATGAAGGGCGCCGCGTGATCGAGCATCTCGCGCGTGGTGTGGACACCGCCGGCAACCTAAGATTTGGTCCTCTTCAGCCTGCCATCTATGAGGCCCAAGCCGATGCCCCTTCTGCGCCTCATCCTGAACGTTCTCTGGCTGATCACCGGTGGGCTGTGGATGGCGATCGGGTGGCTGATCGCCGCCGTGCTGCTCGCCATCACAATCATCGGCCTACCCTGGGCGCGCGCCGCGTTCAGCATCGCTGGCTACACGCTGCTCCCCTTTGGCTACCGCGTGGTGCGACGCGACGCCTATCGGGGCCAAAGCGATATCGGCACAGGCCCGCTGGGCGTCCTCGGCAACCTGATTTGGCTGGTCCTGGCAGGCTGGTGGCTCGCCCTGGCTCATGTGGTCGAAGCGGTTTTGCTCGCCATCACCATCGTCGGCCTCCCCTTCGCCTGGGCCCATCTTAAACTGGCCGGTCTTGCCCTCTGGCCCATCGGCAGGATGATCGTGCCCGCCGATGCGCGGCCCCTCACATAAGTGTTAGTGGCCGCCGGTCTTCTTCTGCCTGGCGTCGGTCGGGAGATCCTCCTCGAGGATGGTGATGTGCAGCGAAAACGAAACCTCGCCGTCCTCGTCGTCGCGATGCAGCGTGCCGAGGAACTCGTCGCCCGCCATGACCTCGACCGAGGCACTATGGTTCCTGGGGACTCTGATATGAATGCGGCGCCCGCCAAGTGCCGTGCGAAGATACGCCTCGACGCGCGCGATATCACCCGCTGTCATGCCCGCCTTCCGCGCGGTGGAACGCTCAAGCGGTGCCG
>JASHVB010000201.1 GCA_030039695.1 Acetobacteraceae bacterium | reverse complement strand
TGTCGTTGGTTGGATTTTTCCATGTCCATGGCGCCGCGACTCGCGTGGACCCCGACTCGACCGCCTTCGGCCCGCGCGCCGACCAGTGGGATTACGATGTGATCTCGCAGTGGAACGACCCAGCGGAAGCGGCGATGCATATTCCGTGGACGCGGGAGTTCTGGAGCGCTGTCGAGCCGTTCTCGAGCGGTGAGGTGTACGTCAATCACCTCGACGCGGAGGAGGGTGGCCGTATCCGCGCAGCCTATCGCCATGGCTACGACCGGCTGGTCGCTCTGAAGAACAAGTACGACCCGACTAACCTGTTCCGGCTCAATCAAAACATCAAGCCGACAACGTAACCGGTCGTTGTACCCAACGCGGCTGCAATCGTGACTGCTGTCGTCATCGCTGACGCCGATCTGGGATACGATCGACGCAACACGGCGCCCGTCGTGTTGCACAGCGGCCACGATGAACGTCACCATGTCGCCGGGGTGGGTCACCTTGGTCCGTCATTCCTGGTATAGGCATTCAGTCGGACCGCCCGATGGCCGCGCCCAATGTCGTGTTGCCGCAATTGATGAGAAAAGTGCTGGTTGACGCTCCTGAAACTACGATCCTCGACGTAACAGCGAGGGAATCGATCACGGCCCGGCGATGGCCCAGGCGCGCCGATTCTGAATGCCGCGGCGAGCGGTCCGACGCAGTTAGCGCCCGCTTCCCACCTGCTCGCCCTTCCCAGAGCCAGCCCGTTTCCTTCCTGATCGGCGGTTTCCCACCTGGATGGAATTCCGTCCTATGCCCTCTCGGGTCGGTGTCTCACGGCTAAACGTCTCACGCCGTTCCATCTCGTCGGTTCCCCCAACCTCTCACAAGCGTCTCACCATAATCCCGGAACCCGGCCTGGAAGGCCGATTCCAGGCTAGCCGTGACGGGCATGGCGGACCGGACCTGCGTCGCTTTTGCATGCTGCTCGCGCGACGCGACGACACGCCTGAGACGACCCGGCCGGGGGCAGCCGCAACGCCGCGTGGAAGGACCCGCATCGGTTTGCCGCCAGTCCCAAAGATTGAATGAATAACTTCTCGCGGGCATGACGATGGCGTAACGTGTCGTGCGTGCCGCCCCGCAACCCAATCACGGTGGCTGCCGCCAAACCAGGGGAAGTCTCTCATGCTGCACCCTATTCGTCGCGCCACCTTCCTTGGCGCTGTGGTCCCAGTGCTGCTGTGCACCGCCTGCGCGCAGACCCCGATGGGGCCGACGGTCCAAGTGTTGCCAGGCCAAGGTAAGTCGTTTGATGCTTTCCAGCGTGATCAGTTTCAGTGTAAGCAATACGCGCAACAATCCGTCGCCGGGCAAGCGCAGAACGCCAACAACAGGGCTGTCGCTGGTGGGCTGATCACAACCGCCCTGGGCGCAGGGTTAGGTGCCGCCATCGGTGCCGCTGGGGGCAATGCCGGTGCGGGCGCAGCCATCGGGGCAGGCGCGGGTGCGCTCGGCGGTGGCGCCTTCGGCGCGTCGTCAAGTTCGAACGCCCAGCTCTCGATCCAGCAGCAGTATAACAACGCATTCGCCCAGTGCATGTACGCCCAGGGCAACATGGTGCCGGGCTACGGACCGATGATGCAGGCACCACCGCGTTGAGAATAAGTGCCAGGTGAACGGAACCGGTTGATGTTGCTCATGACGGAGAATTCCTGCCTGGCCGAGAAGATCCGAGTTGATGGCTTGGTGGTCCCTGCGCGGGATCGACGTCAGTACCATCGCGTCGGTTGGAAGAGGTGGCCCGCGGCGGGACAGCCAAGCACCGGATCGGTCACCGCGGATGAGACAGCCGTCGCTTTCGCGCAGCACTTCTCGTGCGCGGGATCAGACCTGCATCTCGGCGTGTGCGGGCGCACCCTCGGTGCAGATACCGAGGTACCGAGTAAGCGCGATGTTCAGCGGGCATTAAAAATTGCGGCCGCGTAAACACACAATAGAAGATCAAATTCAAGTCTGATCGGCACCGTTGTGCGATGCTGCGGATCACGATCTCCTATCATCGTAACGACTCGGTCGACATTACTGGCGGCATCTTTGACCGGCTGGCGGGCCATTTCGGCCGTGAGGCAGTGTTCCGCGACATCGACAACATTCCGCCGGGCGTCGATTTCCGGCGCCATATCGACCGGGTGCTCGGCGAGAGTGACATAGTCCTGGCGATCGTTGGGCCACGATGGCTGGGCCCTGATAGTGAACAGCATCGACTCGCAAACCCAGCTGACCCGGTGCGCCTTGAGATCGGGGGAGCAACAGGGGCCGGGCTCGCGCCACGCGAGGATGCAAGAGCCGCGCCCGCGTTTGTCGTTCGCACGCCGTGGGAGGCCATGGTCCGGCTGGTGAAAGGAGCCCACACCATGGTCAACCCTCTTTTCGTGATTCCGGCTCTCGCGTGCTGGTGCTTCACAACGATGCAGCTCCGTGCCGTGCAATCAAAATCGCGCCATGGCGCTGTGCGCCACTCCGCCCGAGTGGCTTGCCGGTGCGATGGGACTCGGTGTGGGAACGTACTTCCTGGCGGTGTTGTTCCTCTGGGCTTGGTGGGCAACTTAGCAACAAAGAAAGGTGTAGAGGCCGACATCGCGTGACGGCGGGAGATTCACCCAGCGGCACTCTCCTCAAACCGCCACATCATAGGATCGTTGGTATAAGTGATCTATATGCGACCTCCGGAGAAACCGTAGACGCAGCCGGCGCCATCGATGCGGCCTGTGATGCGACGACCACTTATCTGTCCCGAAATGCCGCCATCATTGGACTGGCCAGACAATGAGCCGTCTTGATAGACCGACGCCACTAGTGACAGCGTCGGATTTCCGGGAACATTTGGGTGCGGGACCAGAAAGGTCAACTGTCCATTGGTAATTGTTATAACTGGCTGACCAGGAGAATCGCACCAGTCTTGTCCTTTCGCCGCCGTCGCTGTGCCAGTCACATGAAGCGTAACACGATAGGAGCCATCGAACAGCGTAACCGTTGTCGGCGTGGCCACAGGTAACATAGGCGTTGCGACGGCTAGCCGAATTCCCCACGCTCCCGCTGATTCTTTGCTTGCAGGGTCCAGAACCACAGGAGGCTGGTCTGCTGCAAAGCCGACGTGTGAGAACGTTGTTTTGAGCACTTCCGCCCGCTCACGTGACAAGGATGAGAAAGCCGGTGACAGGTTTGCCTGCTCGATCGCCACCCGCATCATTCTAGGGTCCAACATCGACTGGATCAGGCTGGTCAGAACAAACTGTCCACATTCTGTCAACTTCGTCTGGTTTGTTTTGAAAAGTGCGGCATCAGGTATACGCACCAGGACACTGTCCGAGAGGTATTGGACACTTGCTATGTGGGCGCACGACTCCCTATGCGACAATGGAGCGGCAACCCTATCGGATAGCTCTTGCACTGGTTGTGAGCCGGAACATGCGGCCACAGCGAAAATGGTTGCTACAGTGAGGTTTCGGGGCATATTTTGCAGATTCCACATAGGCCTTTGAAAATCATCATGCGCACTTGGTTCTGACGCCACTTCATCCCCGATGGTTACCCCCATCAACCATCACCTGTCTGAGGAAGGCGAATCAGGCGCTGGTTTTCCTCGCTACGCCGGTGCGGCCTTCGCCGACGAGGCAAGGAGTTATCACAAGGCCATGCGTGCTCTCCACTCGACGTGGCCGCAAGCGATCGAGTTCGCTCATGCGGACCAGTCTACCCGACACAATGCTCGCGTGAACCGAACATCACTATGCGATTCCCGCAAGGGACGGTCTCCGTATCGCGAGCTTGGGCTGCCAGCGGCGGGCGCTCAGCCCAGCTTGGACCGGCTTGCGAAAAACCCGGTGCCGGCCGACTGATGGCGTAAGGCGCTGGACTCACGCCGCCGCGGTGATCGGCGCCCGTCGCAAACCGTAGGAGGCCAGCAACACGGCTGAGACGTTCCTGATGCGATCCTGCCGGCGCCGCGTGCATGCAACTTCTTCCGCGGCAAACCTCTGACGTGTTTAACTCGGCGCGTTGGTCCTGTTGGCCGGCGCGCTGTCGCGCCTTTCTTTAGCAGTGCAGCGGCGATGACCCGAATCCTTGCAGCAGCACTTGTGCTGGCGGTGGGCGTCACACCTGCGTCGGCGCAGGAGCCGATCGTCTATTGCCAGGTCGGTTCGTGCGGGCGCCTTGCATCTGTCAGCATGTGCATGGCGATCAGGCACGCTGCGCAGGCCCTTAATTGGCCACCGCTTCCCCGCGTGCCGGTAGCGACCAGTCTGGACAAATGAGCTCGGGACTTTGCTCGAGTCCCACCAAGTGGTCCAACGTCGCCGGACCAGCAGATATGGCTGGGGAGAGGTGGAGACTATCGAGGTTGCAAGGCTCGAGAGGCGGGTTGTCGGGCTAACCGCAGAGGGGGTGGGCCTGACGCTGGCGGAGGGGAAGACCCTACTCGGCGAACTCACACGCCTGATCCTTCAGACCCAGATGGAGGAGTTCACGACCTGCGCTCGTGTGTGCAGGGACTGCCTGAAGCTTCGACGTCTGCGCAAGCAGCGGACCCGCAAGGTCCAGACGCTGGCCGGGCCCATCACCGTCGACGCGCCTCGGATCAGCGCGTGCCCTTGCAGGAGTGTCTGGGGCCTCGTGGATGTCTCCCTGTCGCGCCTGGCGGAGCTGCTCCCGGACCGGTGCACGCCGCAACGCCGGCGGCTGCAAGCGGAGCTGAGCGCCCGGCATTCCTATCGCGAGGCGGCGCAGCTGATGCAGATGCTCCTGCCTGAAGGGCCAGTCAACCATGTAACCATGCGCAATCGAACTCATCGCGTCGCGGCTAATCTCGAGAGCGCGGGTGCGGCAGTGCCGGAGCCCGAACCTAACATTGATCCGCCGGCCGAGATGGTGGTGGTGATTGACGGAGCGCACATTCGAGCCACTCATGGCTATCGATCGAGACACATCGACGTCACCGTCAGCAAAATCGAAGTGGCAGGAAAGCCGCCACGACGCTTTGCTCTTGCACCGAAGGGTGCGGATACGCCGCTGACGACGTTGCGACAGGCGCTTCAAGAACAAGGATCGCAGCCCGGTCGCGCCATCACGGTCCTCAGCGACGGCGAACCGGCGCTACCAGGTCTGGTCCGCGCTGCCGTTGGTGAGCCGGTCACCTGTATGTTGGATTGGTGGCATATCTCCACGCGGGTTCAGCACATCGAGCAAGCGTTACGCGGGGTTTATGCCCTCGAACCGCGGCACCGGGCGGGGTTGGAAATCGTCGAGTGGAGGATCAGTCGCCTGCGGCATCTCATCTGGAACGGTTATCACGAAGAGGCTCATGACGAACTGTTCGGGATGCGCCATTTGGCCGCCGAGGTCGCTTATTTGAACGGAGAGAAGTTCCGACCCGCCGTCGCCAGGCTCCTGTGTAACTGTGATGATCTACGTCGTTACCTGGCAAACAACGTCGACTCGCTGATCGATTACGGTGCGCGCTACCGCGCAAGGCTTCCAATCTCGACGTCGCGTGCGGAAGGCTGTGTGGATGAGATCGCCAACGCACGCATGGCCAAGAAGCAGCGTATGAGGTAGTTTCCCTAGGGCGCTCACCGCGTCGCGACCGTCCGTGCCGCAGTCCTGGACGGTCGGCTTAGTCCAACCTCCGTTCTCCCACTGGCCGTCTAACAGACCAGGATCTTTCCACTCCCCAGTTGTATCCACACGGAAATTGACCGTTCTTTGCGACGTGCGGATTAACGGTCAGCGCGACAAGGGCTGCACCGGCATGTTCAACCTGGGAGCAACGACTGTTGTTGTCGGGCAGGACAACAATGGACAGCTCACGCCAAAAATTGGGAGCCAACCAACTCGCAAACACCATCGCTGCGAGAGCCGGGTCTTCATCGTCGACGGGCTTGAGGGGTTCCGGCTGGAGTCCCGTCTCGGCCTGGACGAGGCAGTGGATGAGTTGGTCTTCCATCAGCCGGATGAAACCTTTTTGGCTCGGCGAGGTCGGTTATCGCGTCTCCGTATGGCGATTTGGCGGCTTCGCTTCCACTGGCCTGGATGGACGGCACGGGGCGGGCGGGGCCGCGGGCTGCATTGCACAGCTGCGAGGGGCAGCGCGCTGCATGTGACGTGCCCGCACCGGCAAGCCATGAAGGTATGATTTGTTGTGGCTGTTTGTCCGCTCGTAATTTGTCGAGAATCGTTGTCGAACATCTCACGTTCAGTCGGCTTTCGAGGCCCAAGGGCCGATGCCGCTCAGACGGGACGGCATGATTCGGGTGATGTAGCCGGGAATGTTCCGCATAGAGGCCGGCGGAAAGTCGGCCCCCGGGCCGAGGTAGATTGGCGCCAAGCGCTGCAATAGCTCCACAGCACCGCCCTCAGTTACCCGCGCGTTGCCGTACACCACCAGGTACTCCCGCAATCCCTCAGCGCTTGTGCCGTCGCTCAACATCGAGAGCACGACTCTGGGGTCGCGACGGATGTTTTTGACCTTCTGATGCATGGCCAGATGTCCGACCACGAACTCGTCGTTTTCGATTCCGACCCACACCACGGTGACCTGTGGGCTGCCATCGCGATTGAGAGAGGTCAGATGGGCAAGCGGACCCTTGGCAATCAGGTCTTGCACGGACTGAGGAATCTTCATGACTCCCTCGATTCAAGTTTGTCCGATTGGACGAATTGGACATCGGCTGTCGACAAGACTATCGCACACATTGGCGTCCAGCCGCAAGGCAGCGTCGCCGGAAGAGTTGTTTGCTAGCGGCATGAGGGTAGCCGGACGGCTTCAACCGAGGTATCGCGCCCAATGCAGTCAATGATTGTCTTGTCATAAGCACGCAGACGCTTGGCTACAAATCCGATTCCGACCTGAAGGAATGTGGCAACGATTTCGAGGGGTCCTGCAGCGAGTGGACTAACTCTACCAGGCAGTTGATTGATGTCGATGACAGACCGGTTTCTCGATACGTACCGGCCAGTCATAGCGAGATCACC
>JASHVB010000200.1 GCA_030039695.1 Acetobacteraceae bacterium | reverse complement strand
CCGTAGCTCAACCGGTTAGAGCTGGCGGCTCATAACCGTCTGGTTGCAGGTTCGAGTCCTGCCGGGCGCACCACGGTTAACCAACCAGCAATGAGTTTCCGCTGGCCCACCGCCGCCGCCGCGCCCTACGACGGGTGGATCCGCCACCGGTCAGGGCAGGCCAATTTGTTGGGCGCGACGCCCGGATGAGCTGCCGGCGGGTCGCGGCTGATGCCTTCGCCGCCCGCTCACCAGCGTTTCGGTCCAGCCCCCGCCAATCGTTCCAGGGCCCAAGAGCCGGCCACCGTCGTTCACCGCGGCGCTGCAGCCGCGTGTGGCCATGGCGCACCTGGCATCGGCCAACACCGGCGGCTGAACACGCGAAAGGCACTCGTGGCGCTGCCCGAAGCGCTGTTGTTGCGATCCTGCGTGTGGGAGTTGCCGTTGATCGTCACGCTTGCGCTGGTCGCGATCGCCGACAGCGTGGCATCGCGTTCGGATTGCTGAGAGTCGCGCCCGAATTGATCGGGCCGCGGGAGCGATCCAATCAATCACCACACCGAGGACCGCTCACCTATCGCAGTTGCCTGCGACGGTTGTTTTCCCGGCCACGCGGACGATGTAAGAGAGGCCGCAGGCGCAGCGCGGGACACCGCGTGACCCACCACAAGGAATGTGACGGACGGGCCGGCTCAGCAACGCCGCCATGCCTGCATGGTCCGCCCTGCCATGCTGGTCCGTTGTTCGCGGTGGCGCGCCTGGTAGCGAATTGTACACGGAGTTTAGAAGACCATGCCGGCTTATCAGTACGTCTATGTGATGAAGGATTTGACCAAGGCCTTCCCCGGCGGTCGGGAGGTGTTCAAGGGCATCACGCTCGCCTTCCTTCCCGGTGCCAAGATTGGCGTACTGGGCGCAAACGGCGCCGGCAAATCGACTTTGATGAAAATCATGGCCGGTATCGACACGGAATTTGGCGGCGAGGCCTGGGCCGCGGAAGGGGCGCGTGTCGGCTACCTGGAGCAGGAGCCGCAGCTCGATCCGACCAAGACGGTGGGAGAGAATGTCGAGACCGCGTTCGCCGACCTGAAGGCAACTGTCGACCGGTTCAATGAAATTTCCAACCAATTCGCCGAACCGATGAGCGACGAGGAGATGAACGAGCTCCTCGCCGAACAGGCCGATCTGCAGACCAAGATCGATGCCGAGGACGGCTGGGACCTCGACCGCCGTGTTGAAATCGCGCTGGACGCGCTGCGCTGTCCGCCGGCGGAGGCGTCCGTCAGCACGCTGTCGGGCGGCGAGCGCCGACGCGTCGCGCTATGCCGCCTGTTGCTGGAACAACCAGACCTGTTGCTACTGGATGAGCCGACCAACCACCTGGATGCGGAAAGCGTCGCGTGGCTGGAGCACACGCTGCGTGACTACAAGGGCACGGTCATGATCGTGACACATGACCGCTACTTCCTGGACAACGTCACCGGATGGATTCTGGAGATCGAACGCGGGCGTGGTTATCCGTTCGAGGGCAACTACTCGTCGTGGCTGGGCCAGAAGCGCAAGCGGCTGGCGCAGGAAGAGAAGGAGGAGAGCGCGAGGCAGCGGGCCCTGGCAATGGAACAGGAGTGGATCGCCGCGTCACCAAGGGCGCGGCAGGCAAAAAACCGCGCGCGCATCCAGCGTTACGAGGAGCTGCTCACAAAGTCGCAGGAACAAGCGGGTGGCGTGGCAGAGATCGTGATTCCCCCCGGCCCGCGGCTCGGCAATGTGGTGATCGAGGCCGACGAGCTGCGCAAGGGCTACGGCAACAACATGCTGATCGAGGATCTGACCTTCAAGCTGCCACCCGGCGGCATCGTCGGCGTCATCGGTCCGAACGGTGCGGGCAAGACAACCCTGTTCCGCATGATCATTGGCCAGGAGAAGCCAGACGGTGGTTCGCTGCGCATCGGTGAGACGGTGCGGTTGGGTTACGTCGACCAGTCGCGCGATTCGCTGAGTGCGAACAATACCGTTTGGGAGGAGATCAGCGGCAAAGAGGATGTGATCTACTTGGGCAAGCGCGCGATCCAGTCGCGGGCCTATGTGAGCGCGTTCAATTTCAAGGGGCCAGACCAGCAGAAGAAGGTCGGTATTCTGTCAGGGGGCGAGCGGAATCGCGTGCATCTCGCGAAAATGCTGAAGGCGGAGCACAACGTCATCCTGCTCGACGAACCGACGAACGACCTGGATGTGGACACGCTGCGCGCGCTGGAAGATGCGCTGACGGAATTCGCCGGCTGCGCAGTGATTATCAGCCACGACCGGTGGTTTTTGGACCGGCTCGCGACGCACATTTTGGCGTTTGAGGGCGACAGCCAGGTGGAGTGGTTCGAAGGAAATTTCGAGGCATACGAGGAAGACAAGCGGCGGAGGCTGGGCGCGCAGGCGACCGAGCCGCATCGGATCAAGTACCGGCCGTTGGTGCGGTGAGGACACAGACAGCGAGCAGGTAGGCTGCGGCCCGCCGGCGGCGCACTCGAAGTTAGCCAGAGTCGCGTTCACGATGCGTGTGCTCGATCACCGCTCGCACGGCATCGCGTATCTCGTCGGGACGCCCCTGATAGGTTTCGAATCGCTGGATCGTCCGTCCCGATGGGCGGACGCGCACCAGAACCGACTGGCCCGATCGGGTTTGCTCCCGCTCTTCGCGCAAGACCAGCAAATCCTGCGGTGATCCGAAGCCATGCTCCTCACGTTCGTGGTCGGATCACGGCGGTTTGCACCCATACGTTGACGAATGATGTTGCCCAAGCCGCGCAATCGTCAGCGGCGCGGGCAGTACAGCAACCCAACCGGCAATCTCCGCAACAAGCGATGCACCGGCACCGTCGGGCCCAGATCCCCCAGATCTTCCCGACTGAGCGCGTCCCTCGACCCGGCAAGCACTATGCCGTCAGGCAGCACCAACTCGGTATCCCGCCAGACTCCACTTGGAAACGTGATCGCATCGCCGCTGCCAAGCAGCTTCGCCGGCAGCCGAGGCACGACAGTCAACGCGACCGCACCTTCCAACGTGCGCAGGAACGCCACCAGATGCTCAGCGAGGCGCCCGCGCACTTCAACCGGCCGGTAATCCCCTCGGGCAAACAGCATCGGCGACGCTTGCCGCAACGCAAGCGTGCGAGCGATCACCACCTGCTTGACTCGCCCGTCCCGCCACGATCGCGCCAGCACCACGGGCGACTCGCCGGCCCGCAACGCGGCGATGCGCAACGCAAAATCAACCGGACGCCGGTTGTCCGGATCGACCAGGCTCAGATCCCAGAACTCGGTACCCTGGAAGGAGTCCGGCACGCCGGGCGACGTCAGCTTCAGCAGCGTTTGCGCCAGCCCGTTGACCGCACCAGCCGGCCCGATGCGCATCGCGAACGCGGCCGCCTCCGCCAGGAACGTGCTGCCCGGTGCCAGTAACGCCATGACGAAGCCGCGCGCGGCGTCTTCATACGCCGCATTGGGCGCTACCCAGTCGGTTTCCAGCTTGGCCTCGCGCAACGCCTTCTGTTGCCAGGCCGCGAGCCGTTCGGCGAAGGTAGCGACGCTGGCGGCATCGTCCGCATGCAGCAGCGTCGGCCACGCACCGACGATCATCTGGTACAGCATCGCCTCGTCGCCGTTCGACGGCATCGTCACGGTGACGACAGCGCCCGGCTGTTTGAACCGGGCATTGCGTTCCATCCACCGCCGCACGATGGCCTGCCATTCCTCCGCCAGCTCGCTCAGCACCGCGAGCCGAGCGCGCACGTCTTCTCCGCGCTTATGGTCGTGTGTTGCCGTGGCAAGCATGGCAGCGGGAAATGTGGCGCTGCGCCGCGCGCACGCCGCGTGGAACTCCGCGGGCCCTCCGCCCAAACGCGCCGCGTCGAACCCCACGTCATTGCGCGACAGCAGCCGGCCATAACGGTAGAACGCGGTATCCTCCACGGCCTTCGCCGCAACCGGCGCACTGAGCTGCTGGAACCGCCGCGTCGCGGTCCGTCGCCACGCCGCACCGGGTGTCGCCGGCTTCTCGCCGCCGAGCCACCGGTCGAGCAAGTCCAGCACTGGATGCAGCGCGGCAGGGTTGCCCGCCTTGGCCGCTTCCAGCGCGCCGACGAACGCGGCATCGTCATCCGGCGAACGCACGTCGTCGCCGGCGTTATAGGTCCGATAGACCGGAAAATGCATCAACAGCGCCAGCAGCGCGCGGCGGATCGCAGCCTGGGTGGTATCGCGCGTGACCGGATCGAGTCGCGCCAAGTGATGCAGCGCCGACGCGGTCGCCTTCAGTTGCGCGTCGAAGCTGCGGCGCAGGATCTCTGCGCGTGCCTGCGATTCCTCAACGCGGAAATCGGCGGGGCGGCCACTGACCGCGGACCAGAAGAACGCCAGCAATTGTTCCGCCGCGACGTCGTGCTGCAGCGCGCTGACCTGGTCCATAAAGTCGTAGCCGCTGGTACCGTCCACGCCCCAGTCAAGCGGCAGTCTTTCATCCGTTCCGAGGATCTTCTCTACGATCAGCCACGCTGGACCGGGCGGCGCCGACGTTGTGCGCTCCGCAGCCAGCGCGTCCAGCCGAGCCCGCAGCACGCGGCAATAGCCGGGCGGATCGGACAAGCCATCGATGTGGTCGACCCGCAGCCCGTCGATCAGTCCCTCGGCATAGAGGCGGAACAAGGTGGCGTGTGTGGCTTCAAATACGACGGGGTCTTCGACGCGCAGGCCCGCAAGCCCGTTGATGTCGAAAAAGCGCCGCCAGTTGATCTCGTCGGCGGCCGTGCCCCACCACGCGAGCCGGTAGTGCTGGCGCTCGAGTAGCCGGTGCAGTCGGCTGCGCCCTTCGTCAGAGGCGGGATCATACGCAGCTGGGCCTTGTGCGGCGACTTCGGCGAGATCGTGTGGTGCGATCGGCCAGGACAAGTCGAAGTAGCGGATGACGCCGGCATCCGCATCCACCGACAGCTCCGCCGCAGCCAGTGCCTCGCCGTATGGACGCCCGAGGAACGGTGCCAGCAGCTTGCCATGCAGCGCGGGATCGGCCGGTTCCCAGTCAATATCGAAGAAGCGGGCATAGCGGCTGGCCCTGCCGTGCCGCAGCACGCTCTGCCACCACGGATTATCGCCACCACCGACTGCCATGTGGTTCGGCACAATATCGACGATCAAGCCCATGCCCGCGGCACGCAGCCCCGCCACCAACGCCCGCAGGCCGATCTCCCCGCCGAGCTCGTCACTGACCCGCGTCGGGTCGACCACGTCGTAGCCGTGCATGGATCCCGGCCGGGCAGTCAGGATCGGGGAGGCATAAAGGTGCGATATGCCGAGCGCGGCCATGTAAGGCACGGCGCGGGCAGCGTCCGCAAAGGTGAAGCCCTTGTGGAGCTGCAGTCGCATGCTCGCGCGCAGGTGTTGCGCCACGACGGGAACCCAGCTCGCGTCATCGCAAAGCCCACAGGGCCGAAGCAATGTCCCACCGGGGATTGCTTCGGCCCTGCGGGCTTTGCGATGACGAAAAGCGGCTCACTCCCTCGGCCGCGCCGCCGCCAGCGCGGCGACGCGCCCCGCTGCCGCCTTGCCGCGCAACAGCATGTCGGCCCGGCCCGGCGTGCGCCGGCGCCAGTTCGGATGCTGGTCGATCGTACCTGGCAGGTTCGGCTGCTCCTCCTGGCCGAGCACGTCCTCGACCGGCGCCAAGGCCAGCGGTGAGGGCGTGCGGCTGATGAAGCGCAGCGCGGCATCCACCACCGCATCGGGCGCGTCCATTGGCGGCGGCTCGCCTTCGCTGAGACCCTCGGCGACGAAGCTGTGCCACAGCGCCTGGCGCTCGGCGGCACGTTCTGCCCTCACGCTTTCCGCCCGTACACCCTCGCCCAACCGCCCGAGTTCGGCGCGCACCGCGATGTCCGTCCCCTTCCACCAGCCGGCGACGGTCGGCAGGTCATGTGTGGTGGTCATCGCGATTGCCAGCCGATCCCACGCACCTGGCGGCGAGAATCCGCCGTGGCCATCGCCCTCGAACCAGAGCACCCGCATGCCGTGGACGCCGGCGAGCGCCAGAGTCTCGCGGAAGCCCGGCGGCACGGTGCCCAAGTCCTCGCCGATCACCACGGCGTTGTGCCGAGCCGACTCGAGTGCGAGCAGTCGCAACAGGTCCGCGACCGGGTAGCTCAGGTACGCACCGTCCGCCGGATCGGCGCCTTCCGGCAACAGCCAGAGCCGCGTCAGCCCCATCGCGTGGTCGATCCGCACGCCCCCGGCGTAGCGTAGCGCCGCTCGCAGCGTGGCAATGAATGGTGCAAACCCGCCGTCAACGAGTGCCCGGGGGGAAAAGTTGGTCAGGCCCCAGGCCTGCCCGCGTGGGTTGAACAAGTCGGGGGGGGCGCCAACGGAGAGGCCGCCAAGGATGTCGCGCTGCCGGCTCCAGGCATGGCTGCCAGTTGCATCCATGCCGACCGCGAGATCGCCGATCAGTCCCAGGCGCATTCCCGCCTCGCGCGCTTGCATTTGTGCGGCGGCGACCGAGCGATCGGCGATCCATTGCAGGAAATTATGGAACAACACCTCGCGGGAATGCGCGGCGGCGAAAGCCGCCACCGCGGCGCTGGCCGGATCGCGCAGATCGACCGGCCAGCGCCGCCAATCGTGTTGTGGCATCAACGCCGCGTGCAGCGTTTCGAAGCGCGCATGCTCCAGCAGCAGCGCGCCGCCATCCGCACGGAAACTGGCGAAGTCGGCACCCAGCGGTGACGTGCTGTCGGGGCCGTCCGCGATGCCGTCGAACAAGGCGCGAAACAAGGTGAGCTTGGCTTCCGCGGATTGCGGCCAGTCGATCAGCGGCAGTGCCTCCAACCGAGCGAAGGTGTCGGCCAGCCCGGCGTCGTGGATTGCCTGCGTCACGCGCTCCTCACCGAACACGAGAGCGGGCGCCGCATGCAGCGGATTCAGAAACAACCGGCTGGACGGCGAATAGGGGGCGAAGCGCGCCGGGTCGGCCGAGAACAAGGCGTGCAATGGGCTGAGTGCGAGAGCATCGGCACCGTTGAGCGCGGCGGACTCCGCAAGGCTGGCGATGCCAGCGGCGTCGCCGATACCGCCGTCACCGGGCCAACGCAGTCCGTAGACCTGTGCGGCGAGGCCCCACAGACGGGCGTCAGGCACCACGTCCTCGATCATCCGGCACTGCGCCGGAGCAACGGCCAGCACGATTTCCCGGCCGCCGATCTGCAGGCGGTGGTAACCACTCTCAGCGATCGCCGGCACACGCAACCGGCCCCGCGCCGGTATCAGGGTGATGTCGCGCGAGCCGCCGCGCTCGAGCTGCAACTTTGCGGTCTGCGGATCGCCGGCACCGAGATCGAGTCGCGTGGGCCGGCCCGCGGTCGCCGTGACGAGCGGTGGCAAATCGTCGAGTGCCGTGCGCCGGGCGACAAGGCGGCGGCTGTTCGCGGCTTGACTGCGCGTGTCTGCAGGCAGACCGAGCGCGGCGAGGATGGCGCGCAGCACGTCCGGCGACACGATCCGCGGACGGCCGGCGTAATCTTGCCACTCGACTTCAATACCCGCGCGGCGGGCGAGGTCGCGCAGTGCCTCGTCGCTCATGACACGTTCCTGCTCCCGCTCCGCCCTCCCACCCGGCG
>JASHVB010000199.1 GCA_030039695.1 Acetobacteraceae bacterium | reverse complement strand
AGGGCGGACTTTTCAGCCGCGCTCGCATTCCCTTGATGGCAGCCAACGCGATCGGCGGCGCAAGCGTCAGCACATGGGCAACGAATTGGTCCGGGTGCTGCGCCTCAATCTTGAAGGGCGCGAGAGCCGACGCTGGAAAGTCCTTGAGGTTCACAGTCACGATCACGTCCGCCCTTCCGACGATCGCCGCCGCGAGCACGTGGCGGTCGCCAGGATCTGGCAATTCGAGCGTGGCCTCTAGGCCTTCATAACCCGTCACCTCCGCGTCGGGCACCGCCTCTTCCATCGTCTGGCGTGTACGCTGGAGCGTCTGCGCCTACTGTGGTTTGGAGCGTCTGGCGGCCTTAACCCACTCGTCGTGAATTCGGCCCGTCCACCGCGCGCGAAACAGGTCCGTCACTGCGAGGCTGAGCAGCACATCCCGCAGAGAAGCCGGATAAAGCACGCACGCGTCGAACAGGGCGGTGAAGGCCACGGGCGACGGGTGCTATTCGTATTCGCCTATCGCCTGGGCCTCGGCCACCAGCCGGTCGAGCGCTGCGCGGCGTGACACGTTCGAGCGCTCCTTGTAGGCGCGCAGATCCGAGAACAGGACACGCCGGTGCGTTCCGACCATACGATGCGGCAACTCGCCGCGCTCGATCAGCTTGACGATCCATGGGCGCGAGACGTTCAGGAAATCCGCCGCCTGCTGAGTTGTGAATTCAGCGTGGTCGGGAATCACCGCCACCGTCTCGCCCGCTCCAAGATGCACCAGTATGTCGGTCAGCAACCGCACCGCTGGGGCAGGCAGGATGAACGTCTGCCGCGGCTCCCGGTCGCTGACGGGGACGGCCTCCACACGGACAGCGCCGCGACCCGTCAGCCGCGACACCGCGCGACTTGCTTCCAAGGCGGTCTCTCGGTCGGTCTCGGGCAGCATGGCTGGCTCACGCAGGTCGACTGCTGCGGCGCCCATTGGGGTCTCTCCTCTCTGTTAAGCGCCGATATACTCACCAGAACGTCTAAACGCAATAAGCGAAACTGTGACCCTGGGCGGCGACCCCCGAATGGCTCCAGTGGCACGCGCGGACGGCCTGTTGTGTTCTGAAACCGGCTGCGTCCCGCAGTGCGCTTGCGGCCGGGGGGCGCCTTGCCGGCGTTGTTCACCAGAGTGTCGAGATGGTGGTGGTCCCCCCGCAGGTGCCGGCTGCTCGGTGCCGCCGCAGAAGCGATTTTCGACGCAAAGCCGGTCACCCCCCTGAAACTGACAATCGGAGCCACCGTCGTGCGCCGCATGGAGCTGATCTCTCTCGTTGTCCTGGCCGGCGTTGGCGGATGCGCGCCGTACGATCCGCCGCTGCAGGGCGACCACGCGTCGCAACACTACCGGGACGATCTCAAGCAATGCCGCACGTCTTCGCGCGAGGCCGTGCGGCTCAAGAATGCGTCCGCCCTGGGATCGTGGGTCATCTCTCCCGTTACGGGTCCTCCCGCGGGGCGCGCCGCAATCCGCAAATGCATGCGGGGCAAGGGCTATGCGCTGGAGAAAGCCGGCGGCCGACGGGGAGCGCCGCACCCCGGATGCCGCTGTCCCGTTCTACTAACCGGAACTTTGCCCTGATTTTTGTACGAGGACCGCAGCGCAGCCAAAAGCCAGGTTTCCCTAAACTGGGCCGATCGCAGCCCAACCGGCGGATGGCAGCCGCCGCGCCGGTGAATTTCATGTTCAACCCCCGGTCTGGAGCAGGCGTTGCTAACAAGGCATTCCGCGAACGGTCGCACCGTCCCGCTGAACCGCCCGTCTCATTTTGTCACCGCCATTCACACCGGCCCCATGCACGATATTTTGTCAACTCAACGGCAATCGCAACCCATTCACTTTCCTAGAGCGGCTTTCTCAATCCAAGCGAGAGCACAACAAAGGAAAATCGATCATCATCGTCGTGTTTGTGCCAGTCGTACTTGCCCTGCATCACGCCGACCTTCACGACGGAACCGTTCACCCTGCGGGGCCTATGATTGTGCCATTGGTTCGCAACCGACTTTGCGAGTTGATCGACATAGATCAAAGCTAGGGGATCGAACTTTACGTCGAGATGCGCGGGGAATCGTTGTCACCTAGCCGAACATCCGGTCCCACAGCGTCACTCACTTCTCTATCCGCCGCAGCCTATTTCAACGGAGTCATGCACTTTCCGCGGTTCCCAATCCGGCCCTCGGCGCGGGTAGCGGCGAAGCCTGCGGAGGTTCGCGTGGAAACCATTGCTCGTTCGACCTCGGCGCACGATGCTACCATCTACATCACATCGCGCCAGCTTGCTGGCAATCGTGCAGGTCGTGAGTTTTGCCCGAAGCTCACACCTGCGGTATCGCCGCCGTCGGTTCCGACCCCAGGCTTCGTCCCTTCGTCTCCGGTCCGATCATCAGCGATCCGATGAATACCACGCAGGCTGCCAAGGTAGTGATCAGCATCGGCAAGACGAAACCGTGCACTTGACCAGCTGCCCAAGCGGCCAGCAGGGGGCTCGCGAAGCCAGCCCAAATTGCGCCCTGATGGTAGCAGAAACCGGATGCGGTCGCTCGGATCTCTGTTGGGAAGCGCTCGGACAGGTAGCTTGGGTTCTGGCCATAAATCGCGCCCAGAAATAGCCCTTGCAGGCTGAACATTGCGACGATCATCGGATAGTTGGAGGTGAGCAGATAGAACGGTGTGATCAGCATGCCGATCGCTGCGGGAATGATCATGCCCCAGCGCCGTCCCAGGCGGTCGGCAACCCATCCCCAGAACCCACTCGCGAGGAAACTGAGTATGTTGGTTAGCGCCAGGGGCAAGGCCACCGCACCGGCTCCTAGATGCAGGTCCTTTTGCAAATGCGTAGCGAACATGCCGAACACGGTATAGTAGATTACAAACCCGCTACCCATCCACAGGCAGGCGGTAAGCGTGTTGCCCAGCATCCGCGGGCGAAAGAGGGCCAAGAGCGGAGCGCGCACTTCCCTCGGTTGCTCGCGCTGCCTGCGGTGATTTTCTACCCAGACTGCCGGCTCGGTGACGTTCTTTTGTACCCACAGCACCGCCAGCGCCGGCAGGATGCCAATCAGCAGCATGCCGCGCCAGCCGACGCTGGAATACAGAAGGCCGTACACGATACTGGACAGCAGGAAGCCCAGCGCCCAGGAACCTTGCAGCAGCCCACTCATGAGCCCGCGCGATCGGGTCGGCCAAGATTCCATCGCCAGCGACGCGCCAACCGGCCATTCTGCCCCCATACCAACGCCAAGCAGGGCGCGGAACAGCAATAGCATCCAGAAGGTAGGCGCCAGGCCCGCGGCAAAATTGCAGACCGAATACCAAACGATGGCGATCATCAGTGGCTTCTTGCGGCCGATGCGATCGGCCAGCCAGCCAGCCCCAGTTGCGCCAACGAGCCGCAGCCAGAGCGTCGCAGTAAACACCGCAGTCACGGCTAGCAGCGGAACACCGAAGCTCTTGGCAATCGGAACCATAATCAGGAGAAAGATTGTGAAATCGAATGCATCCAGCGTCCAGCCAAGCCAGGCCGCGACGAAGGCAGCCCACTGCTCCCTGGTCGGTTCTTTCCACCATGGACTCTGAGCGCCGTCGCCGATGATGTTTGTCATTCTTGAACGCCTGCTTGGAGGAAATTCCCGGTCTTCTGTTTGGCAATGCGGAACGCGATCTGCGCACCCATCGAGACACTCTATTTTGTTTGGGCTCGACATGGAGTCGGTTCAAGATACGTGAAAAATTGCTCACAAGGCCGACTCGAAGGGGGTGGCTGCGGTCCGAGCGGCGCCGGCAGGTTGCTTGAAGTCGGCAGGTATTGTCCAAGTCGACGAATGCGCTCGTGCGCCTAAGGACTGAGGCAGGTAACCAAACCTGGAATGATAGGATGTATGGCGTCGGCCAGGAACGTCAACGCGTCCGTCATGTCGGTGACGTTGGACCGCATGATCCTGTTGGCGACGAGGCTGGCGTGGTTGCGGCTTGGCAGTGCGCAATTATCTGAACCAGTATCCGCAGATGCACCAGGAGGCCGATCAGATCGTCGAAAACAATCTCGACCTCGCCGAGAGCAGGATGCTCAACGCGATTCGCGATAAAAGCGTTGGTCTGGTTGTCTCACCTGTTGGACCAACACAAAGATCTATATGCGCGGGACGCAATGACCACCGATCACACGGGGTGGCAGCAGTATCCCGGTGCGCTGGTGGATGATTCCATTAGCATAAAAATGCATCCGGATATGGTCATCGCGCGAGCCGGATAGACCGCATAGGGCGCTGATAGATGTCGTGGCGTCAGTTAGGTGATACGCGCGGCGGGGCGGCGCATTTGTTTCATGGGTGACACCTGGACCCTTGCACCGTGGGAGTCCCCGCCGTGTTGATCATTTGGGTGGGAGTGCGGTTGGATGCAAGATTGCCGGAGGTTAACTCGAATGGCGAGTATATGAAACACTGAGTCCACATTAAGCACGGTCCAGCGTACCAGATTGTTAGCGGGGTTCGCGGGTTTGTAGGTCGTTCCCCAATTTACAGCCGAGACATCAATCCAGCTCGACACCGCCGGTTAGTGGCTGGTCGCGCGTCCGCCCCGACGATTGTCAACATTCATGACCGGGGCTGGTACCGTCGGAGTTCCTTGGTAGTGCCGTCAGGGTCGGACGTATGGACCAATGTACCCTTGGTGTTTTTTGGTCGGGCTTCCGGGTGATAACGGGTGTGTGAGATGCTCGTATCCCGGTGCGGAGCGCATCAGATCCTGACGATCAACGTGCGCCACCGTCCGACTTGAAAATCATTGATGTGCAGCAACGACCTTGCTACGTCGATCAACCGCAAATGACAGGGTAGGCTGATCCAATGATCGCCTGATCGCTTGTGTTTGCTTCCGTGGCCGGCTTCGCGCTCGCGGCCTACGCCCAGCCGGCTGGCGTACCGCCATCGGCACATCAGCGACCGGCGGACGAGATCGGAAAGCTGATAGGAACGCTGGGAGTGATCTCGTATCGCACCTCCACGGGCCATCAAAACTATATCGCCTATATCGCGCCCAATGGTACGATCACGAGCAAGAGCGGGGCGATCATCGATCACGACACCTGGCGGATCAAACCTGACGGCCACTTTTGCACCAAGTACCACGTGTTCAATTACGGCCAGGAGATGTGCGCCGTACAGTACCTGAGCGGGAATGATGTCTACGCCGTGCAGGACGGGAATCTCGTCAACGTCAGCCACAAGCGAGTGCCGGGAAACCCCGAACATCTTTGATGCTGCCAGCGCCGCACCAGGGCCGCATTGACGACTGTGTCGACAGGTTCTTGCGCGGCCTTAGTCTCGGCGATCGCCCGCCGCAATTTCGTGACGCGGGCAACATCCAGGCGCGCCATCACGCGGCCTCCGTCGTCAGGTGGTGATAGCCGTTGGCGTGCAGCCAGCGGTGGGGGGCGTGCCGGCGGATTTTGGCAGGGCGACATGGGCGGGCGGGCGCCCGTGGGTAGCGGGGCAACCCTACTACCCAGCGCTGACATTATACCCAGGTTCGTTCGTCACTTGCTGCTGGGACCATAGGTAGAACGGGTCGGATCCGTCGCCTATGTAGGCGGCATTCGTGACCGTTGCACAGGTTCGGTCGTATGGCTGGGCAGACGCGGTCGGTGCCAGGGCAGTCGCAACACGCAGTGCCGAGATCAGAGCAGCAACAATGGAGAAAGTCCTTGTGGTCATATTAGTCTCTCCTTTGGAGCCGACATAGGCATTGAACTGAACGTCCCTTCGGAACTCGGTTCGATCAGACAGATCGACCTTCGACACGTCGACTTCCAACAGTAGCTGCCGGTCAGAATGATCGGCGATGGTGATTAACGAGAGAGCCAACTCGCGCGGCGCAATCCGGAACGCCCGGGCAAGGCCCCGACGGATAGGCTGTGTGCTGGTCAAGTCACCTGATGCCGGCGTGCTTCACCAGCACGTCGATACGGCTACGGTGACGCAAGACCTCATCCACCATACGTGAGGCATCGGCTTCCTTGCTGACGTCGCCGAGCACGGCCGACGCAATCCCACCCGATGTTGGGATCTCCTCCACGAGGCTGTCGACGCCGCACCAGTTAGGATCCATGTCGCCTTGCACGTTATGCTCGTTGGCGACACCGGCGGCTGCGACGTCCGACACAACCACGACCATGCCTGCCGCAGCGACTGCGCGCGAGGGAACTACCGATCCCGATTGGCTTGCCGCAGCCGGTGATCAGTGCAACGCGTTGCGTGGGCGCGCTCCCGGATTTCGTGTTGACGCTAGCTTCCAGCGAGTTTGCTCACCAGAGCCACCGCCGCTGGGGTGGACCAGTCAGCCGAGCCCTCCATTCGCGCCTGTACCATTCCGAATTTGTCGATGATGAAGCTGGTGGGAATTCCCGGCACGTTGAACGCGCGCTCCGCATCGCCATCGGGATCAAGCAACACCGGCAGGCCGGTAATGCCATGCTGCCGGAAGAACGCGACGACGGCAGCAGCCCCGCCATGATCCGACGAGAGCGGCAGCACAAGCACGTTGTCGGGTGCCACGCCCTTCGACAGCGCCGCGAGCGACGGCATCTCCGCCACGCAGGGTGCGCACCAGGTTGCCCACAGGTTGATGACCGCACCGTGGCCGCGGAGGTCCGACAGACGATGCTTCACGCCGCGCGCATCGACGAAGACGATGTCGGGTGGCGGCGTCGGCGTCCGCAAGCGTTGCAGTGCCGCCGTCAGGTCCTTCAACGCCTCCTGGGCGCGCGGTTTGCGCGGCCATGTGGCCACCGCTAGGGTCCCGCCCGCCGCCAAGATCGAACGGCGGCCAATCAAACGCATAATGGACATCCCTCCGTGACCGACGCACCAAAGCGCCGCAATGAGCCCGCCAACGCCCAGTGGGGTGGACGTTTTGCCGCCGGGCCTTCGGCGATTATGCAGGAGATCAACGCCTCGATCGGCTTCGATCGCGAGCTGTGGCGGCAGGACATTCGCGGTTCTTTGGCCCATGCCGCGATGCTGGCGAAAGTCGGCGTCATCAGTGTGGAAGATGCGACGTCCATCAGCGATGGTCTAGCGGCCATCGCACACGAGATTGAGACCGGAATTTTCCCGTTCGATGTCGCGCTAGAAGACATCCACATGAACATCGAGGCGCGGCTCACCGAGCGTATCGGTGATGCCGGCCGCCGCCTGCATACCGCGCGCAGTCGCAACGACCAGGTGGCGACGGATTTCCGCCTGTGGGTGCGCGACGCGATCGATGGGTTGGCGACGCAGATCGCGGACCTGATGCGGGCGCTCGCTGGGCGCGCCGTAGCGCACGCAGCAGACCCGATGCCGGGTTTCACGCACCTGCAGACCGCGCAGCCGGTGACCTTCGGACATCATCTGCTGGCCTACGTGGAAATGCTGGGACGTGACCGCGGCCGCCTGGCAGATGCGCGGCGGCGGCTGAATGAGTGCCCGCTCGGCGCCGCGGCACTGGCCGGTACCTCTTTCCCGATCGATCGGCACGTGACCGCAGAGGCGCTGGGTTTCGACCGGCCAACAGCAAATTCGCTGGACGCGGTATCGGACCGAGACTTCGCGTTGGAGTTCCTGGCCGCGGCGGCGATCTCGGCGATGCATTTGTCGCGATTGGCAGAGGAGATCATCGTCTGGTGCAGCTCGCCGTTCCGATTTATCCGCCTCTCGGACGCGTTCACCACCGGCAGCTCGATCATGCCGCAGAAGCGCAACCCGGATGCGGCCGAGTTGGTACGTGCGAAAACCGGACGGGTGACGGGCGCCCTGGTCGGCCTCCTCACAGTGATGAAAGGACTGCCGCTGGCCTACGCGAAGGACATGCAGGAGGACAAGGAGCCGGTGTTCAATGCGGCCGAGGCCTGGGCACTGACGCTGGCGGCAATGGCGGGCATGGTCCGCGACATGGTGCCGGACACCGCGCAGATGCGGTCATTCGCCGGAGCAGGCTTTGCCACCGCCACTGACCTCGCGGACTGGCTAGTACGCGTCCTGCGGCTGCCGTTCCGTGACGCTCACCACGTGACGGGGCGGCTGGTCGCCATAGCGGAGACGAAGGGAGTGGACCTTCCAGGTTTGACTCTGGCCGAGATGCAGCAAGTGGAGCCTCGCATCACCGATGCCGTGTTCTCGGTGCTAACGGTCGATGCATCGATTGCCTCGCGCACGAGCTTCGGTGGCACAGCCCCCGCCAACGTCGCGCGCGAGGCCAGGCGGTGGCTCGAGGCGTTGGCGTGAGACTACTGGTCATTGCCGCGCTGCTCGGGGTGCTGGCGGTGGGAGGGTGCGGCAAGAAGGGCCCGCCTTCGCCCCCCGGTCCGCCGAGCCAGATCACCTGGCCGCGGGCCTACCCGACGCATTGAGCGATGGTCGCGGCGTCAACCGACCGCAGGTTGCGGACATCCACGAGGATGTGCCCTCGTCGCACCAGGATCGCATCGTGAGGTGCTTTGCCTTATGCGGCTTCCCTGAGGCCGCCATGGAGGCGCCCCAGGTTCAATTCGGCTCAGGCCCTGCGCCGGTGTCCAGGCAGGCACGGGAGGCCGAGCCATCCGCTGGCGCCGCCAGCTCACCGCATGGGCCTACACGTCCACTTCCTCGACCGTCTTCGCCCGTTCCTGGATGAACGCGAAGCGCAGCTCTGGCCGCCGGCCCATCAGGCTCTCCACCAATGCCGAGGTCGCTGCGCGTTCCTCCGGCAGCGCGATCACCTTCAGCAGCGTGCGCCGCGCCGGATCCATTGTGGTTTCCCTCAGCTGCGCCGGCGGCATTTCGCCCAGGCCCTTGAAACGGCTCACCTCGACCTTCGATCCGGCCTTGAACTCCGACTTCTCCTTCCGCTCACGGTCGACGTCGTCCATCGCGTAGACCGACTTCGCGCCCTGCGTCAGACGGTAGAGCGGCGGCTGCGCCAGGTAGATATGGCCGTGGCGTACCAGTTCAGGCAACTCGCGGTAGAAGAACGTCATCAGTAGAGACGCGATGTGGGCGCCGTCCACGTCAGCGTCGGTCATGATGATCACCCGGCCGTAGCGAAGCTTGGACCGATCGAAGCGGTCGCCGACTCCGCAGCCGAGCGCCTCGACCAGGTCCTTCAACTCCTGGTTGGCACGCAGCTTGTCCACCGAGGCGCTGGCGACATTCAGGATTTTCCCTCGCAGCGGCATGATCGCCTGCGTCTCGCGGTTGCGGGCCTGCTTGGCCGAGCCGCCCGCGCTGTCGCCCTCCACCAGGAAAATCTCCGTCTCTGCGGCATTCTCTTTGGTGCAGTCAGTGAGCTTGCCCGGCAGGCGCAAACGACGGGTCGGCGACTTGCGCGCGATGTCCTTGTTTTCCTTGCGGCGCAGGCGTTCCTCCGCCCGCTCAACGACGAATGTAAGCAGGTTGTCGGCGCTGGTCGGATCGCCCGCCAGCCAGTGGTCAAAGCGGTCGCGCAATGCCGTCTCGACCAGGCGCGTAGCCTCTGGGCTGGTCAGCTTCTCCTTGGTCTGGCCCTGGAACTGCGGGTCTCGCAGGAATACCGAAAGCTTGGCCGCCATCGGCGTCAGCACATCCTCGGCGGCGATGGCGGCCGCACGACGGTTGCCGCGAGCCTCACCCCAAGCGCGCAGGCCCTTCAACAGCGCCGCGCGCAAGCCGGCCTCATGGGTGCCGCCGAGCGGCGTGGTCACGGTGTTGCAGTAGGTGTGCAGAAAGCCATCCTCGCCCCCCTTCAGCCAGGCTGCCGCCCATTCGACACGGCCGGTCGTCTCGCCGTTCGGACCGGCGGGCAGGTCGGCCTCGCCAACCCAGGGTTGTGACAGGACGCGCGGCGTGTCGCCGATATCGGCTTCCAGGCTGTCGCGCAGGCCGCCAGGGAAATGCAGCACCGCCTCCGCGGGCGTGTCGTCCTTGCCCTTAAGCAGCGAGGGATCGCAGACCCAGCGGATTTCCACGCCCCTGAACAGGTACGCCTTGGAGCGGCAGAGGCGGTAGAGACGCGCGGGCGAGAATGCGGCAGCACCGAACACTTGCGGATCAGGCTTGAAGCGGATCGCGGTGCCGCGCCGGTTGTGCACGGCGCCGGCGTTGATCAGCTTCGAGGTCGGTTTGCCACGGGCGTAGCTCTGCTTCCAAAGCTTGCGATCGCGTGCGACTTCCACCTCCATCGCCTGGGACAGGGCATTCACCACCGAGGCGCCGACGCCGTGCAGGCCGCCGGACGTCTGGTAGGCCTTGCCACCGAACTTGCCGCCGGAGTGCAGCGTGGTGAGGATCACCTCCAGCGCACTCAGGTTCTTGAACTTGGGGTGCGGATCGACCGGGATGCCGCGGCCGTTGTCGCGCACGGTGAGCCAGTTGCCGGGTTCCAGCGCGACCTCGATGAAGCCGGCATGGCCGGCCACAGCCTCGTCCATGGCGTTGTCGAGAACCTCGGCGGCGAGGTGGTGCAACGCGGTCTCGTCGGTGCCGCCGATATACATGCCGGGTCGGCGGCGCACAGGTTCCAGGCCTTCCAGGACTTCGATGTCCTTGGCGGAGTAGTCGGTGCCGGCCTGGACCGAGGCGGGTTTGCCGCGGCTCTTGGTCGAGCCGTTGCTAAACAGGTCGTTCATGCTGTGTTCCGAAATGGTGCGCCAGGATATAACTGTCAGGCCGGAGTCCGGGCAACCGGGGAGCCCAAGGTGAGAAGCCGAGCTGTGCGCCGCAGCCGGACACGACCGGGTTCCACGTGATACTTCCCGCAAGGCTTGACCAGACCTTGTCCGCACGGTCTGTGGTGCGCAACCGGCCGGATCGCAGCCCGGCCATGACAAGCGAGAGAGGAAGCGCCCCGATGAGCGACACGCTGCCCACCGCCGCCCGCGTCTCTGATCCCGGCATCCGCGCCTTGTACCGGCTCGAGAACCGCTGGCAGGCCTGGCTCGACGTCGAGGTCGCGCTAGCGCACGCACAGGCTGAACTCGGCATTATTCCGAACGATGCTGCCGACGCGATCGCCCGTGCCGCCCGGCTGGACCTGCTGGATCGCGCCCGTATCGACGAAGGCTTCGCGCGCGCCGGCCACACCATCGTGCCGCTGGTCTGGGAGCTCAGCCGGGTCGTCGGTGAGCCGCATGGCGGCTGGGTGCATTGGGGCGCGACGACGCAGAACATCACGCAGACCGGCGATCTGCTCGTGCTGCGCCGGGCGCATGGCGTGTTCCTAGGGCTGATTGGCGAGTCACTGGCGGCGATGGCCGACTTGGCGGAGCGCGCCGCCGACATGCCGCTGCCCGGCCGCACGCACGGTCAACACGCGGTGCCGGCAACGTTCGGCTACAAGGTCGCGGTGTGGATCGACGAGTTGATCCGCCACATCGAGCGATTCCGCCAGGCAGCACCTCGCATGTTCGTGGCCATGCTGGGTGGTGGTGCCGGCACGTTCGCGTCGCTCGGCAAGCAGGGACCGCCGGTGCAGGCGGGGATCGCCAAGCAGCTTGGTTTCGGCACGATGACCGTGCCGTCCCGGGCGCTCGGCGATCACCTGGCGGAAAACATCTGCCTGCTTGGCATGCTGGCCGCGACCTGCGGCAAGATCGGCCGCGAAATCTACACGCTGATGAAGACGGAATATGGCGAAGTAGAGGAGCCGGTGCCGCCGGGCACAGTTGGCAGCTCTACCATGCCGCAGAAGCGCAATCCGAAACTGTGCCAGGATGTCATCGCGGCATCGGCGGAAATTCGCGCTCTGGTGCCGCTCGCGCTGGAGGCGATGCAGACCGAGCATGAAGCCGATCGCACCACAAGTTTGATGATGGATTCAGCGGAAAGCCGCGCCTGCATAGCGACGGGAGACATGCTGAGCAGGCTGGCGGAGATCATGCGCGGATTGCGACTCGAGCCGCAACGAATGCGCGCGAACCTGGATCTCGGCAGTGGACTGATCATGGCCGAGGCGGTGATGCTCAAACTCGGCGCGACAATCGGGCGGCAGCATGCGCACGACGTTGTTTACGACGCCGCCCAGGCCGCCGCAGTCGAAGGCCACCGCTTCGTCGATCTGCTCGCATCGGACCCACGAGTGAGAGCGCACCTGGACAAAACGGCGATCGACGCGTTGCTCGACCCGACGGCATACACCGGGCTATGCGCCGATATGGCGCACGAGGGGGCGGCCCGCGCCAGACGAGCTGCGGCCGAGATCGTGGCTGGATAAACCACCTCTCCGCCGTTCTGTGCGGTGTCGTGCTACGGAGCGGCCCACCGCGCGGGGCAGCGTACCGTGTGCGAGGCTGCCGCGGACGTAAAGCACCACTGTGAGCGTGACGCGGCCCGCTTAGCTTGCGCGTCTCGACCTCTCCCGCTTTTTGGGTGAGGTTTTGTCTGGCTCTACGCTCTTCCGCCCTCGAAGAACTCCTTCACCTTCGCGAAGAAGCCCTCGCTTTCCGGGCTGCCCTTGGCGTGCTTCTGAGCTTCCGCCTCGAATTCCTCCAGCAGCTCACGTTGCCGGCGCGTCAGGTTCTGCGGCGTCTCCACGGAGACCTGGATGTACATGTCGCCGCGCGCCGCACTGCGCAGCACCGAGAACCCTTTGCCGCGCAGCCGAAACTGGTCACCTGTCTGCGTGCCTGGCGGAATCTTCACCTTGGCGCGGCTGCCGTCGATCACCGGCACTTCGACATCGCCGCCCAGCGCTGCCTGCGTCATGCGCAGCGGCACGCGCATCAGAATGTTCGCGCCATCGCGCTGGAAGAATCCATGTGGCCGGATCGCGACATGCACATAGAGATCACCGTTCGGCGCGCCCTGGCCGGCCGCTTCGCCTTCTCCGGCAAGTCGGATCCGCGTTCCATCCTCTACGCCAGCAGGTATTGCCACCTGCAAGCTCCGCTCGCGCTGTACTGTTCCAGCCCCATGACAGGTCCGGCACGGACTGCG
>JASHVB010000198.1 GCA_030039695.1 Acetobacteraceae bacterium | reverse complement strand
GTCGGCCTGCATCGTCACTGGCTCGATCCGACGGTGCCCTTCGCCGCGACGCTCGCGGCGCCCGCGCACGGGTTGCTGGTGACGTCGGCGACACTGCGCGACGCCAGCAGCAGCGATCCGGAACTTGCCTGGCAGGCGGCGGAAGCACGGGTCGGCGCTCCGCATCTGCCGTCGCCGGCAATGCGCGCCGCGGTGGCCTCGCCGTTTGACTACGCCGCGCAGACGCGGGCCTTTGTTGTGCACGACGTCGCGGCGGGAAACATCGACCAGCTCGCGGCGGCCTACCGCGCCTTGTTCATGGCCTCCGGTGGCGGCGGCCTCGGCCTCTTCACCGCCATCCGCCGCCTGCAACAGGTGCACGAGCGCATCGCGCCGGAGCTCGAGGCGGCCGGCATCCCGCTTTATGCGCAGCACGTCGATGCCATGGGCAACCCGACGCTGGTCGACATCTTCCGCACAGAGGAGGAGTCCTGCCTGCTCGGCACCGACGCGATGCGCGATGGCGTCGACGTACCCGGCCGCGCGCTGCGCCTGGTGGTCTTCGAGCGCGTTCCCTGGCCCCGCCCAGACATCCTGCACCGCGAACGCCGCGTTCATCTGGGCGAAGGCGACCCTAAGGGCTACGACGACCGTATCGCTCGCCTGCGTCTGCGTCAGGCATTCGGCCGGTTGATCCGCCGTGCCACCGACCGCGGCGTGTTTGTCCTGCTCGACCGTCAGACGCCGAGCCGGCTGTTGTCCGCGTTCCCCTCCGGGGTTGTGGTTCGCCGCCTCGGTTTGGCCGAAGTGGTGAAACAGACGCGAGCATTCCTGAACTCCGCTTGGGTAGCGCCGCCGGCCGCTTGATCTCGCGCGCCGCATCGCTCACGTTCGCGACAGATTACACGAGAGGCGAACATGCGCTCCCGCGACGTCCTGGACGCGCCCGAGGCACTGGTCCTGACCATGGTGCTGGTCGCCGCCGCTGACGGCGGCATCACCGACCGCGCGATCGGTATCATGTCCGGCCTGGTGCAGACCCTGCCCGCTTTCCACAATTTCACCGCCGACCAGTTTCGCCAGGTGACCGACGCTGCGGTGGCGTTGCTGCGGGAGGAGGACGGCCTGAAGCACGCCGGGCGGCTGCTGCGCGGCGCGCTCGGCTCGCGCTTGCATGAGACGGCCTATGCCCTGGCCTGCGAGGTCGTCGCCGGCGCCCGCAGCGCCAAGCAAGCCTCGCTCGACATACTGGAATTCGTGCGCCAGGAGCTGCATCTCGATCCACTGATCGCTGCCGCGATCGAACGGGGCATCCGCGCACGGTATGTGCCGGTGGAGTGACGCGATGTCGGGACACGCAATCGTCGTCTCCTCCTCCTTCTGGGGGAGCAGGAAGGGGAGAGGGGGCCAACACCGCCCGAGAGCGTACCGACGGTACCCCTCCTCCCTGCACCCTCCCACGAGGAGGGGGGGAGATCCCACCCCCGCATTGGGCTGAGCAAGTCCGATGCGCGCCCTGGCCCTCGCAGCGGCGCTCGCGGCAATGCCCGTCCTGGCACTCGCCGTCATGGCCGGCGCGGGTTGGGCCGCGCCGATCCCGGCCCTGGTCGCGATCACGCTGACGCTGCTCGTGGCGCTCGGGGTCGCGCTGCTGTGGATGCATGACATCGGCGTGCTGACCGAGGCCGTGCGTGGCCTGGCCTCCGACGTGCACGCGCCGGCATCAGGCCGCCCCGCGCTGGCGCTGCTGGAAGAGCCGATCCGTGCCGTTGAACGCCTGGCCCGCCATGTCGCCACCAGCGGCGCTCTGGTGGACCGGCTGCAGCGCGCCGACGCGGCGATCGTCGAGCGCCTGCCCGATCCGCTGATCGTGCTGGCTGCCGACCGCTCGGTCTTGCGCTCGAATGCCGCTGCGCGGATGGCCTTCGGCACCGACATCCGCGCCGTGTTGCGCCATCCTGGGCTGCACGGCGCGATCGAACGTGCATTTGGCCAGGGCACGCCGCAGACCGCGGAGGTGACGCTCCCAGTGCCGGTGCAACGCGACGTAAACGCGGCCGTCGTGCCAATGGATCCGCCACTGGCCGACGGCGGCCAGGCCGTGGTGGTGCTATCCGACCGCACACAGGAACGCGTGCTGCAGCGGATGCGCGCCGACTTCGTCGCCAATGCCAGCCATGAGCTGCGCACGCCGCTCGCCTCGGTGATCGGCTTCATCGACACGCTGCGCGGAGCGGCGGCCGACGATCCCGGGGTGCAACAGGGTTTTCTCGCCATCATGGCCGAGCAAGGCGCGCGCATGAACCGCCTGATCGACGATCTGCTGAGTCTGTCGCGCATCGAGCTGATCGAGCACCAGGCCCCATCCGAGGACCTTGATCTACCGACACTCGTGTCGCGCTTCGTCACCGGCTATGCGCCACGACTGGCAGAACGTCCCGGCGCGCTCGACGTGCAGATCGCCGAAGTCCTGCCGCGTTTGCACGGCGACGCCGGTCAGATCGAGCAGGTGCTGCAGAACCTGCTCGACAACGCGGTGAAATACGGCAGGCCGGACGGGCTCATCCGCCTGACGGTGCGGCCCGCGCCGCCGGGCGATCGCTGGCCGACACGACCCGGCGTTGTCCTGACTGTGGCGGACCAGGGTGTCGGCATTCCGCGTGAGTATCTGCCGCGGCTTACCGAGCGCTTCTATCGGGTGGACACCAGCCGCTCGCGTGCGGTCGGTGGCACTGGTCTCGGGCTGGCGATCGTTAAACACATCGTCAACCGCCACCGCGGCCAGTTGGTCATCGAGAGCGAAGAAGGCGTCGGGACGACCGTCAGCGTCTGGCTGCCAGAACCGGTGACAGAGGAGTAGCCGGCCGCCTCATTGCCTCGCTCTCGCGGCCTGCTCACAATCGCTGGTGCAGTGACGGAGGCAACAATGGATTTCATGCTTAGCGACGAGCAACGCCAGATCAAGGAAAGCATTGCGCGGATCTGCGCGGAGTTCGGCGACGATTATTGGTACCATAAGGACCTGAACCACGAATTCCCGCACGAATTCGCCCGCGCCTTCGCTGCGGCGGGATGGTTCGGTGCGATCTTTCCGGAGGAGATCGGCGGCGCCGGTCTCGGCATGACCGAGGCCGCAGTCATCATGCAGGAAGTCGGTCGCAACGGCTTCAATGCATGCTCTACGCTGCATATGAACATGTTCGGCTGTCAGCCGATCGTTAAGTTCGGCACCAAGCAGCAACAGCGTCGCTTCCTGCCGCCGATCATCGCTGGCACTGACCGCGCCTGCTTCGGCGTGACCGAGCCGGATGCGGGCATCGACACGACGCATATCCGCACGTTCGCCGAGCGCAAGGGCGATCGCTATGTGGTGCACGGGCGCAAGGTATGGACCTCGACGGCACAGGTTGCGAACAAGATCCTGCTGCTGACCCGCACGCAGCGTTTCGAGGACAGTCCAAAGCGCAGCGCGGGCATGACGTTGTTCTATGCCGATCTCGATCGTTCTAAGGTCGAAGTTCGCCAGATCGAGAAGTGCGGCCGCAATGCTGTCGACTCCAATGCCTTGTTCATTGACGGGCTGGAAATTCCCGTCGAGGACCGCATCGGCGAGGAAGGCCGTGGCTTTCAATACCTGCTGCACGGGTTGAACTCAGAACGCATCATTGTCGCGGCGGGGATTCTCGGTGCGTCGCGTTATGTGTTGAACAAGGCCGTGCAGTACGCCAAGGACCGCGTCGTGTTCGGCCGGCCGATTGGTCAGAACCAGTCGATACAGCATCCTCTTGCCGAGTGTTGGATAGAGCAGCAGGCAGCGGAGCTGATGCTGTTCAAGGGCGCGGTGCTCTACGACAGCGGCACGGAATGCGGGCCGGAAGTGAACGCGGCAAAGTACTTGTGTGCCGAGGCTTACTTCAAAGCCGCGTCACGCGCGGTGCGCACGCATGGCGGTATGGGATATGCGAAGGAATTCCATGTCGAGCGTTATTTTCGTGAATCGATCCTGCCGCTTATCGCGCCTGTCAGCCAGGAATTGGTGCTCTGTTACGTCGCGGAGCGCGCGCTCGGCCTGCCGAAGTCGTACTGACGTCGGGGCGTGACGCCAGGTTGGTCCTTCGCGCTGAACGCCATGTCGATCGTGACGATCGGGCTTGTCCCGGCTAGCCACGCGTTGTCGTCGTGTGTGCTCTAAAGAAGAGGATGGCCACCACAACGGCGTCCGTGACGTTGAAACTGCACGAGCCCGGCCATGACACGGTTCGTCGTCACCCGCGCCATACATTGCGCTGCTGCGTCGCGGTGTTGTGCGCGCGCCAGAGCTGAAAGCGGAATGCGAGCCAGGCGATCGCACCGGCAAGTAACGCCACCGGTATCAGGATCAGCGCCAGCCACAAGGCGAACGCAGCAGCGGCCAGACCACCGGCA
>JASHVB010000004.1 GCA_030039695.1 Acetobacteraceae bacterium | reverse complement strand
GTGTCGAAGTTCTTGGTACAAGACTACTTCCGTTGCCAAGCTTCTGAGTGCACACAAATCACGCCAGAACCCGGAACTCTGCAAGACCTTATCTGCGGACAAGTGGTGGCAGCCAGAACTGGTCACTGGACCTCCGGAAGGGCAGACGTATGAAGAATGGGTCGTTGCCGCGCACCTCCAATGTGAACTTTCCATCTTCGATGGTCAAATCGGCGTAGGATGCTGCTGTCTTGGGGTAGGTCGTAAACCGCTCCGTCAGTGATTGAATGCGAATGCCCGGCAACCCACATCGCCGCTCGCCCGGTCTTTTCTACAGCCGCACGAACGGCCTCGTGGTCGGGATAGGTAGAATACGTAGGCTGGTAGTGATGGTAGAAATTCCCGGTCTGTGCGCGCCCCGCCAGAGACACATGAGTTGCAATGATCGCAGGTCGCTCGTCGTCGAGCAATGCCTGGGTCAGCCAGCCAAGATGACCAGACGTTGGCGGGAAACTACCCTTTTCGTAGTTGAATGCTACGTCCGGTTGCCAAGCGATCAGACGGCATTCCCCGAGATCGACGACACGGCTCTCAAAGGAGCATCCGAAGATTTCCTCATTCTCCACCCTGGTCAGATTGACCACGTCGTGATTGCCAAGGATTTGGACCCGCTCGCGCGGAAAACGCTTGAACGCGGGTGCCAGCGCCTCGGCTAGAGCCACGTCGGTCTCGTGGTCGAGATCATCGATCCGGTCACCAAGTTCGAGTAGTACATCCGCCCTGCTGTCCGTCGCATAGTCCACGAATCGTTCTACCGCACTGATGACCGGGTAGTTCAAATCCCTGACATGAGGGCAAGCTTTAGACTCCCGGCCATTCGTGGATATCGGTGATGATCGATATTTTCACCTTGGCCACACCTCACTCTGATTGCACTACGCACCGCCTTCCAACCTACACAACCACACAATCCAGGCGTGAGTTGTGACAATCAAGTGAAATAAGCTCATGGTCTATGCCGCAAACAGTGAGATACTCTCACCTACATCTGGACCCTGCCCCCAATGATCCACCCCGCTCTGACGTCAATAGCGCAGCGTCTATGATAGCGGACCGGATGCTGGTCACGTCACACTTCGGCTCCGCGCTGTCGTCTGGATTCAGCCCCATACCATGGTGCCAGGTACGCTATAGCGGCATTGAAGCCCGTGACTAGAATCCAATTGCCAACGCCTAAAGCAATGAGCCCCACGAGCATCAGGTCAATTCGGAACACCTGCTCGGAAGCTTGGATGAGATAGCCAAGACCAAGCACCGCCCCGGCAAGTTCGGCAGCAACCAGGGTCGAGATGCCAGCCGATAAGCTAATCTTCAGCCCTGTGAAGATATACGGCAAGGCTGCAGGCAAATAGACGTGAGTGAGTAGACGCCACCTGCGCGCCCCCAGGCTCGAGGCAGCTCTAACGAGCAATGGGCTGACTTCTCTGATTCCCGCCTCCGTATTGAGCCATACGGGGAAAAATACAGTCCACGCCACGAGTAGGATCTTCGATGTTTCACCGATGCCGAACCAGAACACCCCAAAGGGAATCAGCGCCAGTGCAGGGATCGACCGGAACATTTGGAGGAGCGGATCGAGATAAGCCGACAGGGCCGCCGAGCGTGCTGTTCCAATCCCCAAGAGCATGCCGGGAATAGCGCCGCATATAAATCCCAACACCGCGCGCCGACCGCTGGCCATGACGTCCTCTAGAAGCTCGCCTGTGGATATCACGTGGATCAGGCTTGGGACGATGGAAGTCGGCGCCGGGAGAAGCACAGGATTTGCTAACGGGCTAAGGCTCACAGCTTCCCAAATGGACAGAAAGATAAGGAGCCCGATGATCCCTTGGGCCAAGACTGTCAGTCTTCTTTTGGCCGCCCGCATCATTCAGCCCGCCGCACATTAAGTGCCAGGGCCAAGCGTTCATAAACCTCGCCGAACACCCTGCTGCTGCGTAACGGTCGCCCGATTTCGACGTCATCGACGATGGCGCCGCCGCCGCCGAGCACAATAGCGCGATCGGCGAGTGCGATTGCCTCTGCGATGTTGTGTGTGACGAAGATGATCGTCGTCCGCGTCGCACGATGAATGGATAGCAGCTCCTCCTGGAGCGAACTCCGCGTCAGGTCGTCGAGTGCCGCGAATGGCTCGTCCATGAGCAGGACCCGCGGGCTGGTCGCCAAGGTGCGAGCGATTGCGACTCGCTGCTTCATACCCCCGGAGAGTTCGAACGGGTAGAGACCCGCCTTGTCTCTGAGACCAACACGGGCCAATTGGGCCAGTGCGAATTCCTTACGCTCGGCACGCCGCAAGCCACGGAGAGCGAGCCCGAATTCGACGTTGCCCAAAGCGGTCAACCACGGAAACAACGAGTAATCTTGGAAGACAATCCCCCGGTCTGGCCCAGGCCCGGTAACGCTGGTCCCATATGCTGTAATCGATCCCGACCATGGCGACACAAAGCCTGCGATCAGGTTCAGAAGCGAGGTCTTGCCGCACCCGCTTGCGCCGAGAATGCAAAGAACCCGTTCCGCCTCGACGAGGAGGTCGAGCCCGGAGATGACCGGTGACGCCATATTGGAATCGCCGTAGCCGAAGCTCAGATCCTCACATTCAACAGCGGTACGGACGACCTGATCGGGCCGTGACATACATGCGACATCAGACATCATACAGTTCGGGCTCTTTTATAAATCTTGTCGACAACGACGGTCTCGAAATTGGGGAGCCTGCTACCAGGTCTGATCAAGCCGCTGTCTGCTGCCCATCGTGCCTCACGCGCGAGGACGGGAATCAATCGACCCCTATCCAGAGCTACACCGAAGCCCAGACCCTTCCAAAGCGCTCCGGTGACAGAGGGATCAAGTTTCAGGGTATCGGCTAGAATCTTCTGTGCGCTGGAGGGATGCGACTTTATGAAGCGATCGGCGGCCATAAGCGATTCCAATGCCCGGGCAAGAAGGTTTGGATTCTTGTCGATCATAGTCTCCATCGCAACGACGCAGTCATATCCATAGTAAAGGCCGTCGCTGTGTAGACGGTGAAACTGGGGGCCCTTCGATAGGGCTTCCGAAATCAGCGGCTCGTTCCAGACAAATCCATCGATGGCGCCACTGACCAGCGAGGGCACCATGGTCCCAGCCTGCAAATTGATCGCCGTGATGTCCTGCCAAGTGAGCTTCCGGCTCTTAAGCAAGAGATAAAGGTAGAATTGTGTATTTGTGCCTTGCCCATAACCGATTTTCTTCCCCTTTAACGCGTTGAGCGATGGAATATTCGGACCAGCGATCAAATCGAAAGGCTGATCGGTCATAATGGTCGCGATGACGCGCACAGGGAGCCCATTGACGGCCGCGAACATTAAAGGAGTTTCAGCGCAGGTCGCGATATCGACCTTTCCTGCTACGAGCGCATCCAGAGCCAGTGCCCCTGCCGCGAACATCGCTGATGTCGCAGAGATGCCGTTATGGGCCCACAGGTCGAGCTTGTCGGCGACATAGAAATGCGTGTAATCGGGCGCCTCGCCCTCGCCGATTCTCAGTGGCTCCGAAGGATCGGCGCGCGTCGTCTGGGCAGGCAATACCCCTAGACCGGTCAATGCTCCCGCGGCCACCAAAAATGGACGACGGCGCATGTCGATCCGGCATTGCATATGCTGTCTCCTTTTTCATACCTCGCCAAGAGGCGGAATGAAGAGTTCACGCCTCATTCTCTCTTACCCTCGCGCGTTCCTTCAGTGGTCACACCGTCCCGGCCCTGATGGGCGATGGGCGGCCCGTAAGGCGAGACGAGGAGTTAGATCGCTCGTCGAACCACTTCACAGACGGCTATCGTAACTGCGGTCGTAGCGCTAGCGTCGGACTGTGACAGTTGGGTGAACAAAGCGCATGTGTGTGGGGCATCGTACTGAGAAAAGCTCATATCCTGCTGAGGTCCTCGAAATGGCGACCGGCCGACATCGTTTCGCCCAGGTCAGAGGGACCGGTTCGGTGACCAGAGTCGACCGTCCCTACCGCACGTGCTTACAGCGAGAGGAATGCGCCTTGGTTCACCGTCGGTCGGACAGAGCGCACGGCCGCGGAACCTCGTCGGACAGATCGCCCGCTTAAGTGTGGACCGCCAACGCGCCGCCGGCGATTCACGGCGCTTGCGGTCCAACGAGATGCCGAAGGACCATCGAGCCGACACATTTGCCACCGAAGACCCCTTTGACAGCGATATAAATAGTTGTCAAACAGAGTGACTGTCACCGTGAGATAGTCTCAATGAACCGACGGGCCGACGATGGGTTGGCGTAACGCGCGAGGATATCTGATCGACCTCGATGGCACGCTGATCAGAGGGCGAGCGATAATGCCGTGGGCTTCGGCACTTTTAGAAAGCGTTGCTCGAAACTTTGTCATCGTTTCCAATGATTCCGAGCACACGCCGGATCAAATGGGTCACTTTCTGCGGGCGCACGGGCTCGCAGTGGAGGCCCGACAGATCGTGCTCGCCGGCGCTGCGACACTCGACACAATCGCCGCCGAGCAGCCTTCTGCTCGCCTCCTGCTACTGGGCGACGATTCGCTTCGTGGCTACGCGCGGCGGCTCGGCTTGATCTTGGCGGACGACGGGGTCGACATGGTCGTCATGGCCCGCGACCGTCAATTTACCTATGCGAAACTCGCCAGAGCAGCCAACGCCGTGCATCGCGGTGCAACACTGGTCGTAGCGAACCCCGATCACACCCATCCCGGGCCGGATGGTGCAATCGTTCCCGAAACGGGCGCTCTGCTCGCCGCACTGACGGCCTGCGTCGGGCCGGTGCGGCCTCGCATTATCGGCAAGCCTGAGCCGGCTTTGTTCGAAGCTGGCCTTGCACGCCTCGGCGTCGCCGCTGACGAGGCGGTCATGATTGGCGACAATGAGGAGACGGATGGGAGGGGCGCGCTGAAGCTCGGCTTGCGATTTCTGAAAATCGACGAGAAGGCCGGAGCAAATGCGTCGCCGCGTCTAATACCGTTTTTCAGCGATAACGCGGGCACTGCGTTGTAGGTAAGCGACTGACCGTTTTGGGTCGGCGAGCGCGCAGCAACTGACCAAAGTATCGATGATCGCGAGCTGGGCAACACGGCTACTCATCGCCTCCGGCCGATAGCGCGTCTCGTTCGCGAAAGTATGCAAAACTACGTCACAATGACGCGCCAGCGGCGACTTGCCGAGGCGGGTGATGCCAATGGTGCGCGCGCCCGCCTCCTTGGCGAGACGCGTCGCCAGCACCGTTTCGATTGTGCTTCCCGAATGCGAAATCGTCACCGTCGCAACATTCCGTCCGCACATTGTCGCGCTGACCGCTTGCACGTGAGAATCAATAAGGGCGGCGCACCGCAACCCCAACTGTAGGAGCCGGTAAGCAAGGTCCTGAGCGATAGGTGCGGCGCTGCCAATGCCATAAACCTCGATGCGCTCGGCTGCGCGCAAGATCACAACAGCCCGGGTGAGAGCGTCGATTGAAAGCAGTTTGCGCGTCTCGGTGAGAGACGCGACGTGCGCACCAAAGATGCGGTCGCTGACTTTCGTTGGACTATCGCCCTCGTGCAGATCCTCCTGGATGAACTTGACCGGCTCGACGAGGTCGCGCGCCATCAGAATTTTCAGCTCCTGAAAGCCGCTGGCGCCGAAGCGACGGCAAAATCCAACGATACTGCCTTCGCTAGCCTCCGTCAGCTCGGCGAGTTCGGTGATCGACGTGTGAATAACCTCTTCCGCATGACGGTCGATGAAGGCAGCGATGCGCCGGGCAGTCGGCGGGAGCTCAGCGTGCAGTTGACGTATGCGCGACAAAACGCCGTTCGTCGGTGTTGTTTGCGGAGCGCGTGAAGAAGGCTGGGATTTGCGGCTCAGTGGCGTTTTCACTTCGGTCACTTGATCAGAGAGGCTTCGTTCATGGATGCGGCTGCGTCAGACACCTTACCGGGAAGGAGGCGCAATCGGAAGCGCACCCTTACTCGGCGGTAACATTCGCTGGCAGAGTGGACTCACCACGGTTGTGTTGCGTAGCGCGCCGGGAGTGGAAAAATCCTGGTCTGCGTGGCGCCGCATCTGGAAGATCGGCCCTTTCAGCGGGGCGGGGGACGGTCATGGAGTGGGTGGTCAAGCTCGAGGCCAAGAGTGGCTGGGGAGAGGTGGAGACCATTGAGGTTGGCAGGCTGGAGCGCCGGGTTGTTGGCGTCACGGCGGAGGAGGTGGGCCTGACGCTGGCCGAGGGGAAGAACCTACTTGGCAAACTCGCGCGCCTGATCCTTCAGACCCAGATGGAGGAGTTCACCACCTGCGCTCGTGTGTGCAGGGACTGCCTGAAGCTTCGACGTCTGCGCGACCAGCGGACCCGCAAGGTCCAGACGCTGTTCGGGCCCGTCACCGTCGCTGCGCCTCGTATCAGCGCGTGCCCTTGCAGGAATGTCTGGGGCTTCGTGGATGTCTCCTTGTCGCCCCTGGCGGAGCTGCTCCCGGACCGGTGCACGCCCGAACTCAGGCGGCTGCAAGCGGAGCTGAGCGCCCGGCATTCCTATCGCGAGGCGGCGCAGCTGATGGAGATGCTCCTGCCTTGCGGGCCAGTGAACCATGTAACCATGCGCAATCGAACTCATCGCGTCGCGACTAATCTCGAGAGCGCGGGCGCGGCAGTGCCGGAGCCCGAACCTAGCATTGATCCGCCGGCCGAGATGATGGTGGTGATTGACGGAGCGCACATTCGAGCCGCTCATGGCTATCAATCGAGACACATCGACGTCACCGTCGGCAAGATCGAAGTGGCAGGAAAGCCGACACGACGCTTTGCTT
>JASHVB010000197.1 GCA_030039695.1 Acetobacteraceae bacterium | reverse complement strand
AACGACGCCTTCATCGCGGCGCGCCAGTTTAGCATCGCGCCGAAAGTTTCGGGCTACCTCACCGCGGTCCCGGTCACTGACAACCAGCATGTCACCGCCGGCCAGGTGATCGCGCGGATTGACGACCGCGATTACCGCACGGCACTGGCGAAGGCAGAGGCGCAGGTCGATGCCGCGCAAGCGAGCATCGCCAACATTGATGCACAGATCGCCGTGCAGCAGGCGCAGGTGGCGCAGAATGGGTCCCAGGTGCAGCAGCAGCAGGCCAACCTGACATTCGAGCAACAGCAGGCATCGCGTTATTCGATCCTCGCCAAGGACGGCGCAGGCACGGTCCAGGACGCCCAGCAATACCTATCGCGGCAGCGTCAGGCTCTGGCTGGGCTGCGATCAGCGCAGGACGCCCTGGTGGCGGCGGAGCGGCAGTTGCCGGTGCTAAAGGCCCAGCGCGACGACGCCGAGGCGGACCTCGCGGAGGCTGTCGCTCAGCGTGACCAAGCGGAGCTCAATCTCTCCTACACGGTCATCACCGCCGCTCAGCCGGGGCGTGTCGTGCAGCTGACCGGCGCCGTCGGGGAATACGTGCAGCCGGGCACCGCGATCGCGATGTTCGTGCCGGACGACATCTGGGTGACGGCGAATTTCAAGGAGACGCAGCTCGACCATATGCGTCCAGGCGACAAGGTGACCCTGAACATCGACGCTTACCCGGATGACACGGTCCAGGGGCATGTCGCGAGCGTGCAGCCCGGCTCAGGCACCGCCTTCTCGCTGTTGCCGGCCGAGAATGCCACCGGCAACTATGTCAAAATCGTCCAGCGCGTGCCGGTGAAGATCGTGCTCGACAATCCGCCCGCCGACGTCGCGCTTGGTCCAGGAATGTCGGTGGAACCGACCGTCCGCGTGGATCCGAACCCGTCTCTGGTCCAGCGTCTGGGGAAGGTGCTGTGAGCACCGCGGCTGCGCCGTTTCCGGCAGCGTCGCGCACCGCTGCCAATCCATGGCTCATCGCGGTCCTCGTCGCCGGTGCGTCGTTCATGGAGGTGCTCGACACGACGATCGTGAATGTCGTGCTGCCCTATATCGCCGGCGGCATGGGCGTGAGCGTGGACGAGGCATCCTGGGCAGTGACAACCTATCTGGTAGCCAACGCCATCATCCTGACAGCCAGTTCCTACGTCGCCCGGCGGCTTGGCCGGAAGACGTTCTTCCTGATCTGTCTCGCACTGTTCACGATCAGCTCGTTGCTATGCGGCATGGCCTGGAGTCTGCAATCCATGCTGCTGTTCCGCTTGCTGCAGGGCTTCGCGGGCGGCGGGATGGTGCCGGTCGCACAGTCGATCCTGGCCGATGCGTTCCCGCCGCAAAAGCGCGGCCAGGCCTTCGCCCTCTTTGGCGTTGCGGTGGTGGTGGCGCCCGTGGTCGGGCCGACACTTGGCGGCTGGCTCGCGGACAACGTCTCCTGGCGGTGGTGCTTTTTGATCAACGTGCCGGTCGGTGTGCTTGCGGTGACGGCGAGTGCGATGGTCCTACGTGACCCACCCGAGGCCGCAGCAGAGCGCAGGGAATTTCGGCGATCGGGCGGGTTCGATGTGATCGGCTTCGCGCTGGTGGCGACGTTCCTGGGCGTGCTCGAGGTGATGCTCGACCGCGGGCTGGAGGACGATTGGTTCGGCTCAACGTTCATCGTCGAGGTCGCGATCGTCTGCACGCTTGCCTTCGTGCTGATGATCCCGTGGGAGATCCGACACCCCCGACCGGCGGTGGACGTTCGGATGCTCGCCACAAGGCAGTTCGGGGCGAGCTTCCTGGTGATGGGGGCTACCGGCGCCATCCTGCTGTCGACCACGCAGTTCCTACCGGAACTGGTACAGCAGGATTTTGGCTACACGGCCACCTGGGCAGGGCTTGTGCTGTCACCGGGCGGCATCGTGACGATGTCAATGATGTTCGTAGTGGGACGACTCTCGACCAAGGTGCAACCGAAATACCTGATCGCTGCCGGTGCACTCCTCACGGCGCTGTCGATGCATCAGTTGACCGCCACATACAGCGATCTCGGCTTCTGGTTCTTTGCGAAGACGCGGATGGTGCTCGGCCTCGGGCTGCCGCTCATCTTCGTGCCGATCATGGCTGCGTCGTATGATGGTGTTCCGCCCGCGAAGACCGACCAGGCATCGGCGCTGATGAACGCGGCACGCAACACGGGCGGCTCGATTGGCATCTCGATCGTGTCCAACGTGCTCGCGCATCGCGAACAATTCCATCAAAGTCGGTTGGTCGAGCATGTGATCCCATCAAGCGTGCAGTATCAAGACACGCTGCAGCAGGTGACGAACTACTTCGTTGCTCAGGGCAGTTCGCTGATCGAGGCGCAGCGGCAGGCGATTTCCTGGATCGGGCAACAGGTCCAGTTGCAGGCGTCGTTCCTCGGCTTCATGGATGCATTCTGGGTGCTGATGCTGATCTCGCTCGCAGCTGTGCCGCTGGCGCTGGCGCTGCGCAATGTAAAGCTCGGCGGGCCGGCCCAAATGGGACATTGAGGAGGGAGAGTTGTTCATCTGTCACCGCGGGCAGGCGGACAGGCTCGCTCACTCCATCGGCGGCATGACAATCGGCCGCACCTTGCAAGACGCAGTTGGTTCGGTCGTGCTGGCAACGGTCGCAGACCTCACACGCGAGGAAGTGCGTACGCGTGCCATGGCGATCGTGGGAATGACGATTGGCCTCTCCTTCGCGGTTGGCGTGTTGCCGCAATCGGTGAGAAAAGGGTTCGTAGGTGAATTTGCTGTCGTTTCAGATGAGAATATGCTGAGCGGCATTTTCTCAGTATTGCCGCAATAAGCGCGAATATCCGCGGACATGTGAAACTCAGGCTTTTGGAATCTCTAGATTGACCTTTCTGCGAAGCCGGCGGTGGCCCGTTTGACCTTGCAGCCAGCTTCGGGCCCGGATTTCTCATGTTTGCGGCACCATGGGCAAACAAATTCTCACAATGACAGCAATTTCGCGGCCCATAGGGCAATCGCAGGTACTTGTTTTCTTTGCTTCTGTAGTCTCATCAATTGCGGCCACTCGACAGACTGGTTTGGAAAAAATCAAGGACAGCCTCGAGGGCGCAGTTACCGGTTACAAAAAGATCTTCAGTAGCACCGACATGAAGGACGACAAGAACGCCGAGAAGGACTTCTATGACTGCCTCGCTTACGGCAACAAGATCCTGGCTGGGGCTGCCGGCGCGAAGACGGATCTCAAGAATTACGCCAGTAAAGCGGATGGGTGGCAGTTCGATTGGAAGTAATTCCCGTGGCCCGCGCGGCGCTGCATCCGGCGCCGTGCGACGTTGCGCCGATTTCTAATCCTTGCATCTCATCCCACACTAGAGAACTCACGACGCGCCAGTTCCGCCGACTGAGCAGTCCGCAGGATAGCGCACCGGATCGACCCGTCACCAATAGAAGAGGCCAGCCACGAAGGGCTGCATTGACCGCTTAGCGAGATCACGGCACTGAGCCGCCATGGGTCGGCGCGCTGAGCGCGATGCTGGCTGCGGCCGCACTGGCGTCCGTCGCTGTGGCGCACCATATTCGGCAACCACCGACGACGTGATGGGCAACGTAGCCGCTTGGCGGCCATCGTGAGGGAGAGGAGTGCAATGCGAACCAGACTCGACGCCAGCCGCTGGGGAGCTATCGCCGCGGCGTGCGCTCTCCTCGCCATGGCGCAAATCCCGCCGGCCCTGGCAAGAACCCCGCCGACAAGTTGCGACGTTGCCAGCGTCGTCGCCCCCGCCTTGCCCGCGATAGTCAACATCTGGGTGGCCAAGCTCCTGCCGGGCGACCATGCTGAGGATAGCTCCGGCACGGAGGATAGCCCCAGCACGGGGGATAGTCCCAGTGGCAAGTACCAAGTGGAACTTTTCGTTGGCACCGGCTTTGTCGTGGATCCTTCGGGTGTCATCGTCACCAACAAGCACGTGATCCAGAATGCCGCCATGATCCGGGTCACGTTCCACGATGGCACGCAGGTGCCAGCGCAACTCAT
>JASHVB010000196.1 GCA_030039695.1 Acetobacteraceae bacterium | reverse complement strand
CGGCGACGTAGTTAGCGCGCGTTTCCATGATCAAACATCCGCTTCAAGCCGGCGCCATGGCGCGCACGCCGGCGAAATATTCGTGAATCCACGGATTTGGGTCGTCCGTGAGCGAGGCGATTGTACCGACCTTGATCTTGCGATCGACGAGGACGGCGATGCGGTCGCTGGTAGCGCGCAGCGTGCCCAGATCGTGTGTCACCATGAATACCGTCAACCGCAGGCTTTGCTGCAATTCGCGCACCAGCAGATCGAATTCGGAGGCGGAGATCGGGTCCAGACCGGCGGTCGGTTCGTCCAGAAACAACAACTCAGGGTCAAGTGCCAAAGCACGCGCCAAGCCGGCGCGTTTGCGCATGCCGCCGGAAAGTTCCGCAGGATATTTGTCGGCTGCATCTGGTGGAAGGCCGACCATGCTAAGCCGTACCGAGGCGATCTCATCCAGAAGCTGCTGTGGCAGATCGGTGTGCTCACGCATTGGCGTCTGCACGTTCTGCGCCACAGTCTGATCGCCGAACAAAGCACCATCCTGGAACAGGACGCCGCAGCGAACCTGAACTTGGATCAGTGCCTCTCCGGTGAGACGGGCGAGGTCGTGGCCCAGCACTTCAATGTGGCCGCCGGACGGGTGCTGCAATCCGACGATCGAGCGCAACAACACCGACTTGCCGGAGCCCGAACTGCCGACCACGGCCAGGACCTCACCACGAAAGACGTCCAGGCTGATATGGTCATGCAGCGTGTGCCCGCCAATCTCGGTGGTGACGTCGTGGACACGGATCACGACGTCCGACTGGACCGAGGCGCTCATATGCCCAGCTTGGAGAACACGATCGAAAACGCTGCATCGGCTCCGATGACCAGAAAGATCGACTGGACCACCGCCTGTGTTGTGTGCCGCCCGACGCTGCCGGCATTGCGTTCCGCGGCAAATCCTTGATAGCAGCCCACCAAGCCGATAATGAAGGCAAACACTGGCGCCTTGATCACGCCGACCCAAAACGTCCAACCCACCACTGCGTCGCGCAACTGATGCAGGAACGCGGGGATGGTCATGCCGAGATCGAGATAGCACGTTACTGCGCCGCCGATCAGGCCCATGATATTCGAATAGAATGTCAGCAGCGGCAACGTCAGTATGATGCCGAGCAAGCGGGGCAGGACCAGTACTTCGACGACATTGAAGCCGCTGACCTGGATCGCGTCGATTTCCTCGCTGAGTTTCATCGTGCCAATCTGCGCCGCGAAGGCCGAGCCCGAACGACCGGCGGCGATGATCGCCGCCATCAATCCCCCCAGCTCGCGCAGCACGCCGACGGCCAGCAGATTCACGGTGAAGACTTCCGCACCGAAATGGCGCAGTTGGTCGGAGCCCTGGTAGGCGAATACCACACCGATCAGAAACGACAGCAGCCCGACGATTGGCGTGGCGTTCAGTCCGGTCTCTTCCATCTGGTGCACCAGCGCGGCGACGCGCAGGCGACGCGGCTGCACGACCGTGGCCACGGTCTCGAACACGATCAGGCCGAAGAAGCCGACAAGTCCGTAGCCCTGATACAGCGTGTGGCTGAAACTCCGGCCGATGCGTTCCAGCCGTCTCGCCACGGTCGGCGGCGGTGGCGTTGAGACCGGCGGCGCGCGACAATCATGATCGATCGTGTGCACCAGGGCGCGGTATTTTGGATCGACGTGCACCGGCTGCACCGTGACGCCGCGGCGTTCCAGGGTGCGCTTCGTGCGCAGCAACAGCCAAGCCCCGATCGTGTCCAGACGTTCGATCGCACCGCAATCGAATATCGCCTTTGCGTTGCGTCCGACATCGAGAGCGCGTAGCGCCGGGTCCAGACGGCGCGCCTCGCTACGAACCCACTCACCCCCGACGATCAGATGAAACGTGCCGTCATGCCGCTCCGTCCGATACCACGCGGCGTTCAACGGCGGCGGCGCATCCATCGGCGACTCCATCTGACGGCAACCCAGCAAAGATATTTGTAGCCGTCGTGCATCCCATATCTTGCACATAGGTGCGGCGGTTTGGCGAATCACACCCCGGATCCGCGCCGGCGGTAGCCGGTTATGGGTGAGCGCATCAGCGCGCCGATATCGTGCAATGTGGCTATTTGGCCAAAGACGTGATTGAATCAGACAATCGGTGCCTGCCCGCCGCGCGTAAGTTCCGCATAATCCCGTACGCAGGGTGACGGGGCGCTTGATGTAAGAGTTTGGCCGACGCTGTCCAATGGCGTGCGCCGGACTGAAACACACGAAGAGGAGAAGACACTATGAAAGCACTAAATCTGGCGGGAGCGGTTGCGATCGCGCTGACACTCGGCACGACCATGGCGCTGGCGCAATCCCAACCCCAAGTGGGCGATGGTAGCAACACCAAGCCGCTCTCGACACTCACGCCCGGATACAACGTGGGCACCGGCTCCGCGCAGATCGGGGACGGCAGCAACGCCAAGGCGATCTCCACCACGACGCCCGGGTACAACCTCGGTACCGGCTCCGCGCAGGTGGGAGACGGCAGCAATCTGCAGCGGGTTCCCTCCACCACGCCTGGATACAACATCGGCACCGGCTCGGCCCAGAAGAAGGCCTCGGGGGACTGAAGCTGACATCGTTGCCGCGGGTCGCTCGGAGCAAGCAACCGTCACGACAGAGCGCCACGTAACGCTCTGACAGCAGGCGGACGCTCACGCTCACGCCCGGGTTGGGCACCTCTGTTGCTATGGGAGGCCGAGATCACCTCGGCCTCCTTTTTTGTGGCCAAACCACCGTGACCCCGAGGAATTGTGGGGGACCGGCCGGGTCACACGAGATCTTGGCCCAATCGGCCGGCTGCTCGGCCGGCCGTTATGGCACCGCGGTCGCTGCGTCGCCCACCGGGCCAAACCCGCCCGGCAGCGACGGCGTCGCCAGCAGCCCGGATACGTAAACCCGGCCGACGTACAGCGTGACCCACTTGGTGGTGGTCTTACCGTGGACCAGAAGCGCCACCAGATCACC
>JASHVB010000195.1 GCA_030039695.1 Acetobacteraceae bacterium | reverse complement strand
CGCGTCCCCGGATCAAGTCCCCGACAGGCTCACGCTTCAAACTCTCGTCAGCTGACGCCAATCCGCGCATTTCGTCGCGTCGCGGATCGGTCCCTCGGTCGACGCGGAAATCGCCATGAGATGAGGTTCGGAGTCGCCTTGGCCGGTCGACCAGTCGTGCTCGCCTGGCTCCTGATGCTCGCCGCATGTGCAATGCCTACGCGATCGCCGGGGCCGCGCACCGCCGGTCCGCTGACCGCGACACTCTACGTGATCGATCGCGGCTGGCACACCGATATCGGCCTTCCTGTCGGCGAGATTACCGGCCCGCTGGCCGCACTGGAGAATGGTTTTCCCGGCGTGCGCTATCTGACGCTTGGCTTCGGCGAGCGTGAATTCCTCACGTCGCGTGAAGTGACCGTCGGTGAAACATTGCGCGCGCTGCTGCCCAGCCGCAGTGCGATGCTGATCACGGCGCTGACCGCATCACCAGACGCCGCATTCGGCTCGGGCAACGTTGTTGCGCTGCACATCACAGCCGATGGACTGGTGCGGCTCGAGTACGCGTTGTGGCACGGCGTGGAACGAACGACCTCAGACCAGCCGGTGTCGCTCGGTCCCGGCCCTTACGTCGGCAGCGAATTCTACGCCGCGCTCGGGACCTACGACGCGTTCGACACCTGTAATACCTGGACGGCCGGGATGCTGACGACCGCCGGTCTGCCGGTTTCCGCAAGCGGTGTCATGTTCTCGGGCCAGGTAATGGATCAGGCGCGCGCGGTGGCGCGACAGCAGTCTTCAGTGGCTGACCGTTGAACCGGGCGGCACCACGACGGTGGTGCGGTCTGGCGGCGGCGGATCGCTGCTGCTGAAGCTCAGGCAGCCGGCGAGCAGCAGCGGCAGCAACAGAACAAGCCAGGACAGGCGCATGCGGTGGATTCCTCGGCGGTGACGCCTGTAGAAAGCCGCAGCCGGGGCACACGGTTCCGTGCACGATCTCACATGAGCGTGGGATGACGGCCGATACCCCGTTAAAGGTGAAAGATGTGAGCGCCCGTCTTATCTCGCAGGCGGCACTCTTGCCTTTTCCAGGGCGTCCGCCTGGCGCGCCGCCAGCGTCGTCTCGTCGAAGTCCGCGATCAGCGTGTGGAACAAGCGGCTCCAGTTCAACTCCGCCTTCAAGCGCACAAACACGCCGCCGAGGCCGATCGCCGAGCGGTCCATCAGCACGAACTCTCGCGGTGGCTTTACGCCACCGGTGCGCTGCAGTCCGGCATGTACGCGTTCGGCAACCTCACGGCCGAACATCGGATCGTCGGTTTCCTGGATGCGGCGCACACGGTCTTCCACCAGTGGCTCGTACAGGAAGCGTGCCCACAGGTTCAGCACATCCATCTTCTCTTTCGACAGATCGGTGAAGCCCCAGGTTTCGTAAGCGTGATGCGCCTTGGCGTCGTCGTTGTCGCGCACCGCCTCGAACAGATCAATGACGCCGCGGACGAACTTCGCCTGGAATACACGGATGGCGCCGTAGTCGAGCAGATTAACGGAACCGTCAGGCCGCACCTGGTAGTTGCCGAGATGCGGGTCGCCGTGGATCACGCCATAGCGGTAAAATGGCACGTACCAGGCGTGGAACAACGCCTCGGCGATGCGATTGCGTTCCTCCTGCGGCGGGTCTTCTTCCAGCCGGCGTAGCAGCGGCCGGCCCTCGAGCCAGGTCATCGTCAGCAGGCGCTTCGTGCTGTAATCCGCGATCGGGACGGGCACGTGTACTTTCGGCACGTCAGCCAGCATCAGGCCATAGAGCCGCATCTGCGCGGCTTCGCGTTCGTAATCCAGCTCCTCGCGCAGGCGCTGCGACAACTCTTTGTAAATTTCCTCGTGTTGGATGGCGTTGTCCATGCGATGATAGATCGCCATCGCAAGGCGTAACTGCCGCAGGTCGGCTTCCACTGTGCTGGGCATGTCCGGGTATTGCAGCTTGCATGCGACGTCGGTGCCCTCGGGCAGTCGCGCGCGGTGAACCTGGCCGAGCGACGCCGCGGCCGCCGCCTCGTGGCTGAATTCGGTGAATCGAGATTGCCAGCCGGGACCGAGCTCAGCTGCCATGCGGCGCCGGACGAAGCTCCAGCCCATCGGTGGCGCGTTGGATTGCAGATGAGCAAGTTCTGAGGCATACTCGGCGGGCAGCGCGTCAGGGATGGTGGACAGAAATTGTGCCACCTTCATCAGCGGGCCCTTCAGGCCGCCGAGAATTTCGCGCAACTCCTCGGCGTGTGCCGCGCGGTCTGTCTTGATTCCGAGCACTCGCGCGCCGGCGACGCGAGCCGCAATGCCGCCGACCGCACCCGAGGTGCGGGCCATGCGGCGTATTTCCCCAAACAGGTTGCTGCCTTCGGCCATTCAGGCTGGGTCCCGGGCGGAAAGGTCAATTTCATTCGGAAGGCACGAAAGCACAAAGCAACAATCATACCTTGTTGGCTTCGTGTCTCCGTGGCGAATTTCATCAGCCATTACGTGCTCTCCAGCTCGTCGATGAACCCGGCAATGACATCCAGCCCCTTCGTCCAAAACGCCGGAT
>JASHVB010000194.1 GCA_030039695.1 Acetobacteraceae bacterium | reverse complement strand
GGTTAGCCGACGAAAGCGCCGCCGTTCACGTCCAGAATGGCGCCGGACAGGTAGCTCGCTGCGGGCGTGCAAAGGAAAGCGATCGGCCAGGCGAGCTCCTCAGGCTTGCCGAGCCGGCCCAGTGGCAGCGACGCGGTGGCATCGAAACTCCGGGTCATGGCGGTCTCGACCGGTCCGGGTGCGACGGCGTTCACCATCACGCCGCGTTTGATGGCGTTGCGTGACAACCATTTGACCAAAGCGTGGACCGCGCCTTTTGACGCGGCGTAGTCGGGCGGCGTGTTCGCCGAGGTGCCGCCGGTGCGGCCCGCAACCGAGCCGACCAAAACCAGCGCACCACCGCCATGCCGTGCCATATGATCGACGCAGGCGGCGCCGATTGCCAATGGGACGCGGACGTTGATGTCCATCACGCGATGGAACCGCTCGTGCCATTGCGGGTCATCGCGCCAGGGCCGGCCTTCCAGGATGGCCGCACAGTGGGCGGCGGCGTGCAGCCGGCCGCGGGCGAACAACGAGGCCAGGAAACCGTCGTCGGTCAGGTCGCCCTCGGCGGTATCGCAGGGAACCTGCAGGCGCTCGACCTCCCCCCGCGTTGCCGCCAGGGACGCGCGATCGGCCAGTAGCAGCGATGCGCCGAGCTGTGCCAGAGCGATGGCGCTGGCGCGGCCGATGCCACCAGCGGCGCCGGTCACCAGGACGCGGCGTTCGCGCATGTCGAGCGCAGCGGGCAGCACGGCGGCGTCGCTCATTTCTGCTCCTCCTCTGCCGATCCGAACATAGCAAGGCGATCCGTACGCACTGTGCGTGCGTCGCCTTTGCGCACCGTCAAACCAACGCGGTCGAAGAATTCCAGGATCTGGATCGCCACTTTGCGCCCATTGTCCAGCTTGTCGCGGAAGGTAGCAGCGGTGAGACCCGTCCGTGAATCCTCGACCGCAGCGGCCGCGGCAATCCGGGCCATTTCAGCGACGGTCTCGCGGAGGAAGAAGTGGTCGGGTGCAATCTCCACCAGCCAGCCGATGCGCTGCAGTCGCTTGAGCGTCGTGCGCATGGCTGTCTCCGGCACTGAGAGCGCCTGCGCGAGATCGCGCGCACGCGGCGGACGGAACCGCTCGGCGGCGATCAGGTCGCGCGTACGTGGCCAGAGGCGTTCCTCGGTGGGAGTGAGCCGGATCTGGTGGGTGGCAAGGCGCAGCCATGGCCCGTCCTGGCGCACTGTGCCACGGCGCATCAGCAAATCGACGATGGCGCGAAAGGCGGCCGGGCGTGGACGCAGCGGCAGCGACTGGCGCAAGCGTTCGGCCTGCAATCCGGGCTGGTCGGGCGCGCTCCGGTGGTACGCTGCCAGGGCCTGCCCGATATCTGCCTGCAGCGCCTGCAGCCCGTCCGGAGTCAGTAGAAGGTCGGCCAAACCCACGGCTGGCGCCGCCTGCACCACCTTCTCTTGTTCGGCCGGCGGCAGGTTGCGCGCGCGGAAGAAGTCGGCGCGTTCGGTCCAGCCGGGTGATTGCGCAAGCAAGCCGCGCAGCGCAGCGGCTGGCGCTTCTTCTTCCATGGCCGAGAGCGCGGCGAGCCGGGCCCCGGAGCGGCGTCCGCGTGCGGGCGGAAACGGATCGATTACCCTGCCGCCGCCCATTGTGCGCGTGGCCGCGGCGTCGCGCAGCACCAGCCGATCCCCCGTCAGCGCGCCGATTGCCCGATCCAGCGACAGACGCACCAGGGCATCGCCGCCTGGCTCGATGGTGTCGTGATCCAGCGGGAAGGCGCGGGCCATGCCATGCGCGGTCCCGAGATGGAGATGCACGGGCGTGTCAGGACGCAGCCGGCGCTGCTCTTCGGCCAGCAGTCGCAGGCGTACGTCGAGGCGCAGCGTCGGTGCGTGCACGTCGGGGTGCAGCACCCAATCACCGCGCGCCACCGTGTCCTTCGATAGCCGCGGCCCGGTGATGTTCAGCGCCACACGCTGCCCGGCCAAGGCTACGTCCGATGCACGGTTCTGCGCATGCAGCCCACGCACCCGCAACGCCAGGCCAGACGGGGACAGCATTAACCGTTCGTCCACCGCGATGCGGCCGGCAACCAGCGTGCCGGTAACCACGAGGCCGGTGCCGGAGAGGGTGAACGCACGGTCCACAGCAAGCCGAGGGTAGCCGGCGGTGTCGCGCGGCTTCGGCCCGAGCGCATCCAGCGCCGCGGTCAATTCGTCGATGCCGGCACCGGTATGGGCAGAGACCGGGACGATTGTCGCACCGCAGAGGCCGGTGCCGGCAAGGAGTGCGCGGGTCTCAAGGGCGACGGCCCCGATGTTCTCGGCAGCGAGATCCGCCTTGGTCAGCGCCACCACGCCGCGGTTGATGCCAAGCAAGTCGAGAATCGCCGCGTGCTCCCGCGTTTGCGGCATAACCCCGTCGTCCAGCGCCACCACCAGCAATGCCGCGTCGATGCCACTGGCGCCCGACAGCATGGTGTGGACAAACCGCTCATGCCCCGGCACATCAACGAAGCCGAGCGGCCCGTTCGGCGTATCGGTGTAGGCGAACCCCAGGTCGATGGTGATGCCGCGGCGTTTTTCCTCGGCGAGCCGATCGGCGTCGATGCCGGTCAGTGCCTTCACCAGCGCTGTCTTGCCATGGTCGATGTGTCCCGCGGTGCCGATGATCATGGGTGGCCAAGGGGTCCACCGCCGGATCCCGCCGCGGCGCTTCGCCGCCGGGAACCCCAACAACGGGTTCGCCGTCGCGATCCATCCGTCCGGCTGGATGGGAGGGCGGGCGCACCATCGGCTGAGATCGACCGGCCGAGGGGACGTGTTCCTCCCAGCTGACGGTGCGCCCGCGTCCCCGCCCAGTCTGGACATGGGTGGCAAGGGCCAGGCCCTTCGTGGTGTCCCGCGGCGAAAAGCCCTGCGGTGGGGGGGCGGGGGCAAAGCCCCCAGCGCTTCCCTGCTCGCGACACCGCTGCGCCTAGCTTGCCGCCTGACGCGCCAGGCGGCGGTAGCGCCACTGCAGCAGCCACCAGGCGAACTTGGTCGCGAGGTCTGAAAGTTTGCCGCGCGGCTTCAGGCCGACGGCTTTCAGGATCATGCCAGTGCCACGCTCGATGTGGCGGAAGCGGTAGCAGGCCATCGCGCGGCTCATGTAGGCGGCGGTGCAGGTCGGGCGGTGGAACCCGCTCGACACCGGCTGGTTGGCACAATGCCAGGCGAAGGCGAGTTCGTCGTCCTCGCTTTCCCCGATGCGACCGAGCGCGATGCGCAGGCGGCGCAGCGTGCCGATCTGCTCGCGCCCGAGGTAGCGGCGCATGTGGTCGTAGAACAGTTTGTAATGGCGGAACTCGTCGGCGGCGATGTTCTTGCAGATCTGGCGCAGGACCGGCTCCTGCGCGGCCTCTCCGAGTGCGCTGTAGTAGCTGGAGGTCCCGGTCTCCACCATACAGCGAGCGATCAGCTCACCGGTGCGCGAGCCGCGGACCGAAGCAGTGGCGTCGAGCGGCAACTGGTAGCCGGCACGGTAGCGCGCGAATGCGGCGCTGTAGTCCCACTTCGGGTCGGCGAGCATGGCCCAGCGGCCAAGGGCATCCCCGTGCTGCACCTCCTCCTCAGCCCAGTTGTCGGCGGCGGCACGGAAGGCCGGATCGTCGGCGAACACGCGGTTGAGATAGACGCCATAGTCCGAGCCGTTGCGCTCCACCAT
>JASHVB010000193.1 GCA_030039695.1 Acetobacteraceae bacterium | reverse complement strand
ATTCGGTCCCCACGCTCGCAGAGGAAATTGGCGTATCGACCACCCCGGTTCGCGAGGCGCTGCTGGAACTGAGTCGCCAGGGCCTGATCTGTCCCGTGCGCAATCGTGGCTTCCGAGTGGAAGCGACCACCCTCGAGGACCTTAAGAACGGATTTGCGTTACGCGAACTGCTGGAGCGCTTCGCGATGGTGCGTCTGGCCGAGCAGCGGCTGACGGATCCGGAACCGTTGTGCAAGCTCGCCGACAAGATTGCCACGACAGTGAAGCGCAGGGACAGCCTTGGCTATATCGAAAGCGATCGCGCCTTTCATCTTGAACTCGTATCGCGCATTGGCAACCCGACGCTGACAAAGATGATCATGGAGCTGCGCGACGGCATGCGTCTCTACGGCATGGACTCGACGGCCGGGCGGCAGCGCGAGGTCGGGTCCGTCAAGGAGCATTATCAATTGATCGATTTAGCCTCGGCCGGCGACATAAACTCGATCGCAACCCTGATCACGCAGCACATCCGATCTTGGGAGCCCGTGTTCACCGCAGGTCTCGCCGAAAAGCTGGAGCGATCTCTGCAAAGCAGGTGGCGCTAGTCGGGGCATTGCTGGCTACCATTCGTATTTTTACAGAGAGAGACGACCGGATGGTTTTAGCGGAAGGCCAAGAGATATGGTGCGGCGTGATCGCGTTTGGACCGTTCCGGCTGTTCGTCGAGGAGCGGGTGTTGGAGCGGAATGGAACGCCCATCGCATTGGGCGGCCGCGCACTTGACATCCTATTGGCACTGGTGGAGCGGAGCCCCGCCGTCGTCGGCAAACGGGAGTTGATGCAGAAGGTATGGCCGGGCCTCACTGTCGAGGAAACCACCCTCCGCACCCAAGTACTCCTGTTGCGAAAGGCGCTCGGCGATGGGCAGTCGGGCGCACGTTACGTTATCAATGTCGCGGGTCGAGGCTACTGTTTCGTGGGGTCGGTGACGCGTGGAGCAAGCCGGCCGGTTCCATCGGAGAGCTCGCCCACTCGTTCTCGCGCAAGTCTACCGACGCCTCTTACGCGGATGGTGGGGCGCGACGAGACAGGGCTAGCCGTCACGAAGGCGCTCGCGGAGCACCGGTTTGTCACGATCGTCGGGCCGGGCGGGATCGGCAAGACGACGTTGGCGATCTCGGTCGGTCACAGCTTGGTCAAGGCCTTTGCAGGCGCGGTCAATTTTATCGATTTTAGCTCGCTGCGCGCGGCGAACCTCGTTTCGAACGTCGTCGCCTCGGCCCTGGGGCTGCCAGTCAGCTCTGACGACCCGTTACCGGCCATCCTGACCTTCTTGGGCAACAACCGCCGGCTTTTGCTCCTCGACAGTTGTGAGCACCTTATCGACGCAGTTGCAGGGATGGCTGAACGGATCATCAGCGAGGCGCCTGAAGCGCACATCCTTGCGACGAGCCGGGAGGCGCTGAGGGTAATGGGCGAGTATGTACACCGGCTCTCGGCGCTTGGGTGCCCGCCGGATGATCCGACGCTGCCGGCCGGGATGGTGTTTGCCTATCCTGCCGTCCAACTCTTCGTCGAAAGAACCCTTGCGAGCGGGGCGGTACCGGAGCTCACCGTGGCGGACGCCCCAATGCTGGCCGCGATAAGCCGGCGACTTGATGGCATAGCGCTTGCGATCGAACTTGCAGCCGGGCAGGTGGAAGTCCACGGGCTGCGCGGCGTTGCCGCGCTGCTCGATAGCGAGTTCAGTCTGTTGTGGCGCGGGCGCCGGACGGCACCGCCGCGGCACCAGACGCTGAGCGCCACACTTGAATGGAGCTATAACCTCTTATCCGAGGTCGAGCGTGCCGTGCTGCGGCGCGTTGCGATCTTTGCCGGAAGCTTCTCGCTCGAGGCCGCATTCTCGGTCGCCTCCGACGATGACCTCGACCGGAAGCAGCTGATCGAAGCGGTGGCTGGCTTGGTTTCGAAGTCGCTCCTCGTGGTGGGCAGCGGCACTTCCGGCGTCCGCTACCGCCTCCTGGATACAACGCGTGCCTACGCCCGACAGCAACTTGCCGAATGCGGTGAACAGGAAGCTGCCGCGAGGCGCCATTCGGTATACTACCGCGATCTGTTTGCACGCGCCGAAGCAGAAGTGCTGGCTCGTCCCACGAGCGAGTGGCTGGCGAATTACGCTTGCGAGATCGACAATGTGCGCTCGGCTCTCGATTGGGCCTTTTCGCCGAGTGGCGGCGACGTTTTGGTCGGCATCGCGTTGACCGCAGTGGCAGCACCGCTATGGGGGTACCTCTCGCTCATCGAGGAGTGCCGCCGCCGCGTTGAGTACGCGCTCGCAGCCCTTGCCCCGACGACCGCCGACACTCGCCTCGAAATGAGGCTACAAGCCGCACTTGCCACATCGCTGGGACAGACCGGAGGGGCCGGCACGGAAATAGACTCAGTTTGGGTGAGGACTCTCCAACTTGCCGAGAGTCTCGGCGATCCTGACTACCAGCTGCGCGCGCTCTGGGGTCTTTGGCAGATCCGTGATCGCGGCGCCCTCGCCGTCGCCGAGCGATTTGCCCGCGTCGCATCAACACCAGCCGATCGGCTCACCGGTGACCAGATGATCGGCCAGTCGCAGCATATCCGGGGCGATCAGATCAGCGCGCGGCGCCACCTTGAGCGCGTCATGGCAGACAACAATGCCATCGCTAGTTCCGGGCCTCGGGTGATCCGATTTCACCTCGACCAACAACCGTTAAACACTCTGGCCCGGGTGCTGTGGCTGCAGGGGCTTCCAGAGCAAGCGAAGGCGATGGCTCAGCGCCTCGTGAAGCATGCCAAGGCGCGGGATCACGCGCATTCCACGTGCAACGACCTGGCTCTAGGCGCGTGTCGAATCGCACTGCGGGTCGGCGATTTCGACCTGGCAGAGGAATATATCGATCTGCTGATCGAGGTCTCGAGCAGACATGGGCTGACCCTCTGGCATGCTCTAGGCCAGGCCCATCGCGGCGTGTTTCTGATCAAGCAAGGTGACTTGCAGGCCGGACTCGCTCTTCTGCGAGACGTTTTCGAGCAGCGCAATGTGGTGCCGCCCGGCTATCGTGTGCTCGATTTCGTAGCCGCGCTGGCGGGAGCTTTAGGCCGGGTGGGAGACTCAAAAAAGGGGCTCGAGACGGTGGACGACGCGATCGATTGCGCCGAGCGCACGGCGGAAGGATGGATCGTTCCCGAGCTGCTCCGGGTCAAGGGCGAACTGCTTCGATTGGATGGAGCGTCAGGGGCCGCGGATTCAGCTGAATCCCGCTTCCGGGACGCACTGCGTCTTGCGAACCAACAGGGCGCACTTTCCTGGGAACTCTGCACCGCGATGAGCTTCGCACGGCTGCTGCGTGATCAGGGCAATTGCGCCCGTGCCCTGTCCGTCTTGCAGCCGGTCTATGGCCGATTTACGGAGGGGTTCGAGACGGCTGACCTGACAGAGGCCGAGGCACTTCTGAGTGAATTGAGCAATGCCGAGCATGGTCAATCCGCGAACGACACTTGTGGCGGTGGGGTTTGCCGGGTACTCGCCACAACACCAGGGCACGAGGATCCCTGTTCTGATTTGGGCTCTGATGAACTCGGCGCCCGTCGTCTTGGGCAGAGGAAGTCTCCCCGGCGATGAGCACAAGCCATTCCGGTAACCGATTGATATGTCTGCGCACTCGGATTCTTTGCGCGAGCCACGCAAGAGCCTTTCGACGAACTGATCTGCGACGGTCTTCATAACGATATCCAACCGAGGCGCGGTTCCGGGACGATGGCGGCGGGTCCGATCGGGGGAAGGCGCACGGAACCCTCCTGTCAGCCAGAGTGAACCGTCGCGGTCGATTGCGACGGGTTCCAGAGCCGCAGACTACGCCGACACAATGCATTCCGCTCGTTTAGGAATGTGAAACATTGTTGGTACTTGTCTTGCTCGTGGGCGAGATCGAGCGTGTGACGCCTGCAAGGTGCGGCGGCCAAGGCGGACGGCCCATATCTGGTGTGACGTGGGCTGTTGAAGCACGCTCCATCGGGCGGACCGGCCCGGATGCAAACGACAACAGCCAACACGTCTTAACGCGACATTTTGCGCTTCGGAGGGCAAGTCTGTGTGGGCCCGAGGTCACGCTCGGGCGCTATACCCACTAAGGAGTGACAGAGGTGAAGGATAAAGTGGCGCTAGAGGAGCATTTCGCGAGTCAGGACACGGTCGGCGACTCGGAGCATTACTTCGACAAGGACATGTGGGCGATCAAGAAGCCGCAGTTGCTCGACTTCCTCGACCAGCGACTTCGCCGAATGGATGCCTGTGGAATCGAGATGTCGATCATCTCGCTCAACTCGCCGGCCGTGCAGTCCAGGACCGATGCCAAACTGGCAACTGAGATCGCGCGGCGCGCCAACGACCTACTCGCCGAGCAGGTCGCGCGGCGGCGCGACCGCTTTCGTGGCTTCGCGGCGCTGGCGATGCAGGACCCCGATGGAGCAACCAAGGAGCTTCGGCGCTCGGTTACGGACCTGGGCTTCGTTGGTGCGCTGGTCAACGGCTACACACAAGTCCGCAACGACGACAACGCCGTCTACCTGGACCTGCCGCAGTTCCGCCCCTTCTGGCGCGAGATGGAGCGGCTCGATGTCCCCTTCTACCTCCACCCTCGCCTCCCACTGCCAAGCGCGACCCACATCACTGACGGACATCCGTGGCTCTTGGGGCCCGCCTGGCAATTCGGTGTCGAAACCAGCACTCACGCGCTACGCTTGATCGGCTCGGGGCTCTTCGACGAGTCCCCGAAGCTCACGGTGATCCTCGGTCACCTCGGTGAAATGCTGCCGTCCACCATTTGGCGCGTGTCGCACTGGGCGTCACCGAACGGCCGCCATCCGCAGGGCGTCCCGATCAAACGGACGTTCCTCGATTATTTCCGGCAGAACTTCTACGTCACCACAGCCGGTAACTTCCGCACCATCGCCATGCGCAACGCGATGGAAGAAATGGGCGTCGGCCACGTGCTGTTCTCAACCGACTATCCGTTCGAGGAAATGGAAGAAGCGGCGACTTGGTTCGACGCGGCCGAGATCGGTGAGAACGATAGGGAAGCGATCGGGCGCGATAACGCGCGCCGCTTGTTCAAGCTGGACACACAACACTGAGGACCGCGTGCGGCGAGATGGCAACCATCTCGCCGCCCGACCTACCGGAATACGGGTTCGCACTCCAGAACTTCTGGAACGGCGTCAACGACCACGTCGCGCCTGATCCGTTCGACATGGTGGATTGATGCACCACCCAAGTCGGCCCGACGGCGGTTCAATCCGCAATTGAGTCGGTCCACGTAAACAACTTAGCGGAATGACTAACAGGAGTGTTTTATGCGTCTTCCCCTCATCGCACCCGCCGACCTCACCCCGGAACAGCACCCGGTTTATGCCTACATGCGCGAAGGCATAGAGAAGCACTTTCAGGGCTTCAAAACCA
>JASHVB010000192.1 GCA_030039695.1 Acetobacteraceae bacterium | reverse complement strand
GTTCGCCGGGTTGACCGCCGCCCACGCGCGTAGCATTTCCAACTCGCCGATCGTCGTGGCTTGCCGTGCGGCTACCGCTTCCGGGTTGCGCAGCGTGATCGCACGCTGCGGTTTGGGCAGTTCGATCGCGTGCGCCTGGTTGGGCGCCATGGATTATTCGGACTGGGGGACGCACTGTGCCGGATACAAGATGACGGCGGTGCAGGTATCGTCGTCGAACGGACTGAGCGAATGGCGCGAAGGCTATCGCGAGCAAAGCCGCACCAGCCGCCGGATCGGGATGGTGGCGGCAGAATGACCCCAAAGTCCGCCTCTCGCGCACGTCGCGCGGGTGTGGCCAAGACCCGTGACGTCAATGGTGAGGGGCCGAACGCAATTAGCCTGCGTGCCGTTCTTCCGTCACAAAGTGCTGCGAGCCAACCTCTCCCGCTGGCAGCGGGACAAGTGCACTGCACCACTTATCATGGCAATACGGCGTCGCGCGCGGCTCGCGCGCTACCGGAAGAGACACCCGTCGCCTTTACCTACAATCGCACCACACACGCGGTCATGCTGGCCACCCCGGCCGACGTGGAGGACTTCGCGATCGGCTTCAGCCTGACGGAAGGTATCGTCGATCGTCCCGAGGAGATCGAAGACCTTCACATCGTCGCGGCGGACACCGGCATCGAGCTCCGCATGTGGCTCGCGCCCGAGCGTATGGACCAATTGACTGTCCGCCAGCGCCGCCTTGCCGGACCGAGCGGCTGTGGGCTGTGCGGCCTACAAAGCCTGGCTGACGCAATCCGCAAACCGCCGCTTGTCGCTGCAGATCCGCGCTTCCACCCGACGACGATCACGACGGCAATCGCCGCGCTGCCTGCCGGCCAGCACCTGAACCAGCAGACACACGCGGTGCATGGGGCTGCCTTCTGGCACCCAACATGGGGCATCGTCGCGCTACGCGAAGACGTGGGCCGCCACAACGCTCTGGACAAGCTCGCAGGCGCCCTGGCCCGCGCCGACATCCGTGTCACCGACGGGGTGCTGCTGCTTTCCAGCCGCGTTTCCGTCGAACTGGTGCAGAAGGCGGCGATGATCGGCGCTCCGATCGTGGTCGCGGTATCGGCGCCGACCGCGCTCGCGCTTCGCATGGCAGACGTGGCGGGCATCACGTTAATCGGCATTGCCCGCGGCGATGAGTTCGAGGTGTTCACCCACCCGTTGCGCATCACCGCCGAAACGATCCGGCATGTCGCCTGAAACGCTGGGCAACACGGCAAACCGGATCGGCAAGTTCGTCGCCCACCAGACGCGCGATCAGGCCGTGGCGTTGATTGCCGAGCACCTGCTGGGGTTCGGAGACCGACACACGCGTTCGTGACACCATCGCTCGCCTCGACGAGAGGCAACCCACCCCGGCGCGCCCCGGTTGATCAAATTTGCGAATCACATATAGTTCTAGAGTTGGCCAAGCGCAGGCTCGGAAAACAGCAATTATCAATAATCAGGGGGGTTAGTCCATGAGCTCGACCACCATGCCGCGGCGCAGCGGCGGGGGTTCATACGGCTGGCTCAGTCGCGAGCGAACCGTTGCAAATGTTGGCTTCAGCCGCTGGATGGTGCCACCGGCCGCGCTGTGCGTGCATTTGTGTATCGGCCAAGCCTACGCCTTCAGCGTCTTCAATCTGCCGATGACCAAGCTGATCGGCATCACGCGATCCGCACCAGGCGATTGGAAACTGACCGAGCTTGGCTGGATCTTCTCGCTTGCCATCTTCTTCCTGGGCATTTCCGCCGCGGTGATGGGCCGATGGGTCGAGGAAGGCGGACCGCGGCGGGCCATGGTCACCGCGGCGCTGTGCTGGGCCGGCGGCTTCGTTATCTCGGCCGTGGGCGTCTGGGCGCACAATATCTGGTTGATTTATGTTGGCTACGGCGTGCTGGGCGGATGCGGTCTGGGCATCGGCTACATCTCACCCGTCTCGACCCTGATCAAGTGGTTTCCCGACCGTCCCGGCATGGCAACCGGCATGGCGATCATGGGATTCGGCGGCGGCGCCTTCATCGCTTCGCCGCTGTCGGTCTTTTTGATGCAGCACTTTTCCACTCCCACACATGTCGGCGTCGCTGAAACCTTCGTCGCGCTCGGCGTGATCTATTTCTGCGCCATGATGGTCGGCGCGTTCATTGTGCGCCTGCCCCCGCCAGGCTGGGCGCCTGCCGGCTACGTCGCGCCGGCAAACCCGCAGAAGCTGATCACCACGCGCAACGTGTTTGTCTACCAAGCGCTGAAGACGCCTCAATTCTGGCTGATCTGGTGGGTACTGTGCCTGAACGTGACCGCTGGCATCGGCGTGCTTGGCCAGGCTTCTGCCATGAGTCAGGAGATGTTCCCCGGCCGCGTCACCGTTGTCGCCGCCGCCGGATTCGTCGGCCTGATGAGTTTGTTCAACATGGGCGGCCGGTTCTTCTGGGCATCTGTATCCGACTTCATCGGCCGTAAGAATACTTACTTTGTATTCTTTGCACTTGGCTTCGCCCTCTATGCCACCGTGCCCTACGCTGGTACCTCAGGCAGCGTAGCCCTGTTCGTGCTGTGTTTCTGTATCATCATCAGCATGTATGGCGGCGGCTTCGCGACCGTGCCGGCTTATCTGCGCGACATGTTCGGCACACGCTATGTCGGTGCGATTCACGGCATGCTGCTGACGGCATGGTCGGCTGCGGGCATTTTCGGACCGGTCCTCGTCAATTACATCCGGCAGTTCAATGTCGATCACGGCGTGCCAAAGGCCGACGCCTACAATAATACCATGTACATCATGGCCGCGTTGCTGGTGGTCGGGTTCCTCTGCAATCTGTTCATCCGTGCGGTGCACGAGCGGCACCATATGGACGAGAACACATCTGATGCCATCGGCGCCGTCTAGGGGAGAAACGACATGAGTGGGACGAACGGATCCGGCACGACGCCGCTGCATCTGATCCTGGCCTGGGGATTCGTCGGCATCCCCCTCGCTTGGGGCGTGGTCGAGACCCTGCTGAACGCGCTGAAGCTGTTCCGGTAGCGCGCTCAGCCGTCATTGCGAGGAGCGGACGCGATGCAGCGATCCTCAGCGCCTTTGGCTGCGAAGCGGATCAAAGCTGGCCGCTGGGCGCCTCGCAATGACACCCGGTCAATAGCCTAACAGGAACGGGTTGCTTGCGCCGCGCATGAATGGCGTTTGCCGCAGCAGCAGATCGAGTCCAAGCGATGCGACATCGTCGGCCACCGGATCGATCGCCGGCTCCTTGTTCTGCTGCATTAACTTTACATAACGATGGCAGGCCTGACAGGTCTCGGCCTTGATCAGCCCCAGGTCGCCATCAATCCCCTGATAGGCGATCCCCCCGGTTGCGCCGCACAACGTACACTTGATGCGCACGTAATTCCACAGCGTACTACACAAACCGCACGCGAGGTAACGCGTGCCGCGTGCGCTCTCCCAGGCGACAACCAGCGAGGCCACCGGCGGGCTGGCACAAACCGGACATATCCCGTCAGGCACGCGCTCCAACTGCGTAGCATCGAGGCGGGATGCTCGGCGTGCGAACACCGTCTGCAACGCCGCTGCCACGAACCCATGCTCTGCACTGACGGCTGTCGGTGTCGGTTCATCAAGCGTGTCACGTAGCGCATCGTGCAGCTCCACTTCGCTTGCACCGCTGAGCCGCGTCAGTGCATCGCGCGCGGCTGCCGGCATCGCGACGCCACGCATGCCACTGACCATCTGCCGCAGCGCGTCGATGCAGGCACCATCCACCGGCACGCGCGTCCGATCAAGCGCCTGGACGGCCACTGCGTGCCTCTCCGCCACCGCGTCGACTATCTGGGTCTGCGCTTCGGCGATGTCGCCAAGAAAGCGCAGATAGGGTCCAAGCTCATGTCCGACTGCGAGCGCTCGGAAGCGCCCCGCCCGTCTGTGGAACAACAGCGCAGGATCGGGCAGGCGAATGAACGGCGGCACCACGATGTCAGACAGGGGCTGTGCCACGTCCGGCACTGTGGGACCACGCCTCATGATCACACTGGCGTCCTTGCGAGAAGCGCAACGACGAGGTAACGCCGATCCGGCAGATTGCCTCCTCGATCCGCTCCTGGCAGAAAACGTGGCTTGCGGCGCTCCCCATGTGGGAAGGGCTTGGCTGCATGGGTCAAGACTCTCAAGGCCAACCCTCCGCACCACGCACTCCCACCAAGGAGAGCAGGAAGCACCCAGGGCCGTCTGGTTCACGCCGGATTAGCCGACAGGCCGGTAGGGCACTCATCACGACGGTATCGCTCACTCCCCCGGTGGCGCGCTGGTGCGTTGCACGGCAGCGATCTCGCGAAGCCACTTGCGGTGATATTTCCAGGCCCAGCCGCCGGTCACCTTCCCACCAACCATCGCGCGAAACGTGCCGGGCTCCATCGTCACCATGTGAATGTGCACAATAAACGCCAGGATCACCGCTGCCGCGGCACAGCCATGCACCAACAACGCCACACGCTGGATACCGAAGCTGGTGGCGCCTGCGAAATACCTGTTCCAGATCAAAATACCACTGACCGCCAGCGCCACGATCAGCAGGGCCATCGCCCAGAAATAGAGCTTCTGGCCGGCATTGAACTTGCCAACCTCAGGCAGCCTTTCTTCGCGGCCCGCAACCGCGTCCCAGACCTTCGACAGCCATTCGCCGTCTCCCGCCGCCGGCAGGCATGCGCCGACAAAGCGGCAGAACAACAAAAAATAGCTCACGACAAGGACGACGCCGAACCACGGATGCAGCAGCCGCATCGTCTCGCCGCCGCCGAACAAGCCGGCGAGGAAGAAGAAGCCATGATAGAACATGGCAAGCCCGGACAGACCAAGCAGGATGAAGCTGATCGCCACGGTCCAGTGTACCAGGCGGGTGAGCCTGCCGTGCCGCGGCACTTCCACGACCTCGCCGGAGCTCGCCATCACTTGCCTCCTTCGATCAGCTCGCGCGCCTGCTTTTCATCATCCGCGCTCGGCGCCTTGGGGCCGACGGCGACGTGGTTCACCACCGCGCCGACAACGAACGCCGCCAGTGCGGCAAGGCCCACATAGGTTGTTGCAGTGCCCCGCCAGAGCCGTATCCAGCCACTGATCTTTGGATTGCTTGGCAGCCCACCGTAACGTTCCGGCTGATCCGCATGCGCCAGCACGTACATGACATGCGTGCCGCCGACGCCCTGAGGATTGTAGATGCCGGCGGTCTCGATGCCGCGCGAATGCAGGTCGGTCAGCCGACCCTGCGCGTGCTTGAGCATTGCATCCTTGGTGCCGAACACGATCGCTTCGGTCGGACAGGCCTTGGCACAGGCCGGCCCCTCACCCACCGCCACGCGGTCAGAGCATAGTGTGCACTTGTAAGCCTTGGCGGGTGCGGCCGAGATGCGCGGGATGTCGAACGGGCATCCCTTCACGCAGAATCCGCAGCCGATGCAGTTCTCGTGCACGAAGTCGACGATGCCATTGGCGTATTGCACAATTGCACCAGGTGCCGGGCACGCCTTGAGGCAACCAGGATCGGCGCAGTGCATGCAACCGTCCTTGCGGATCAACCACTCCAACTCGTTGCTTTTTGGGTTCACCCACTCGTCGAACCGCATCAGCGTATACATGTCCGGCGTCAGGTCCGGCGGGTTTTGGTAGCTGCCGGTGAACTCGCCGATCGGCTGACTTGTGTCGTTCCATTCAACGCAGGCCGCCTGGCAGGCCTTGCAGCCGATGCATTTCGACACGTCGACCAGCTTCACCACTTCGTCGGCGAAGGCGACCCGGGCATTGGCGGTCGAACTCGCCGAGGATCGGACGACGTTCATTGCGCGGGCTGCGCCCATGATCGTCCTCCCTCAGGCACTCGGCGTTGCGGGTGGCGTGCTCGGCTCGATGTTGAGCAGGAACGCCTTGAATTCCGGCGTCTGCACATTGGCATCGCCGACCGATGGCGTCAGCGAGTTCGGGCCGAAGCCTTTGCGAGCGACGCCCATGAAGCCCCAGTGCAGCGGCACCCCCACCATATGCACGGTCTTGCCGTCGATGGTGAGCGGCTGCAGCCGTTTGGTCACGCAGGCCACCGCCTTGACCGAGCCGCGTTTCGACCACACGCGCACCCAGCTGCCGTTCGCAATCCCCTTCTCTTTCGCAAGCTGCTCCGAGAGTTCGACGAAGAACTCCGGCTGTAGCATGGCGTTGACCTTGTTGTGCTTGGTCCAGAAGTGGAAGTGCTCAGTGAGCCGGTACGAGGTTCCGACGATGGGAAATTCCGCCGCGTCGCCGAAATCCGCCATGTCGTCGGCGAACACGCGGGCCGCCGGATTACCGCGCACCTTCGGGGCGACCACGTTGACGATCGGCGCTTCGAACGGTTCGTAGTGCGTCGGGAACGGCCCATCCACCATCAGCCCGCGTACCCACAGCCGGCTGGTGCCTTCAGGATCCATGATGAACGGCATCACCGTCTCGGGATCAGCGTCCGGCAGCGTGTCCGCAATATCGTAGCCGACCCAGGCCTTGCCGTTCCACTCGATGATCTTGCGGGTCGGATCCCACGGCTTGCCGGACAGATCGCACGACGCACGATTATACAGGATGCGCCGGTTAACCGGCCACGCAAACGCCCAGCCAGGGAACAATCCGGCCTCACCCGGATCGTCGTTGTCCCGCCGTGCCATCGCGTTGCCGGCTTCAGTGTAGCAGCCGGAGTAGACCCAGCACCCGCAGGTTGTCGAACCGTCATCACGCAGCAAGGCAAAGGACGCCAGCTGCTTGCCCTTTGGCACCAGTACTTTCGTCTGGTCTGCCGGGTCTGTGACATCTTCCAGTGCTCGGCCGTTGAGCTCGCGCGCCAGCTCGGCCGGCGTCGGGTTGCCGGGATCCTTGTACTGCCAATCCAGATTGAGAATCGGATCCGGCAGCTTGCCGCCTTCTTTGGCATACAGCGCTTTCATCCGCAGATGAATCTGCGCGATGATCCAAGTGTCGTGCTGTGCCTCGCCCGGCGGATCGGCGCCGGGCCAGTGCCATTGCAGCCAGCGGCCAGAGTTGGTGAGCGAGCCTTCCTCCTCAGCGAAACACGTCGTCGGAAGCTGGATCACTTCCGTATTGATGGCGCCGGAATCGACGTTGTTGAAGTCACCGTGATTCTGCCAGAAGTTTGCAGTCTCCGTGTCCAGCGGGTCCATTACCACCAGGAACTTCAGGTTCGATAGTGCTCTGGTGACCTTCGCCCGATTCGGAAACGACAGCAGGGGATTGAATCCCTGGCAGACATAGCCGTTCATCTGGCCGTGCGCCATCATCTCGAACGCCTGCAGCACGTCGTACATCGGTTTGTCGAGCTTCGGAATCCAATCGTAATGGAAGTCATTGTCGGTGGTGGCCGCGCTGCCCCACATCGCCTTCAGGAAGCTCACCATGAACTTCCGGTAGTTCTGCCAATAGCTGACCTGCCCCGGTCGCAGCGGCTTGAAGCCACGCGTCTTCATGTAGGCGGCGAGATCGGGCTCGTCGTCTTGCGGCATGTTCAGATAGCCGGGAATCAGCTCCGACATTAGGCCGAGATCCGTCAGGCCCTGGATGTTCGAGTGTCCGCGCAGAGCGTTCGCTCCGCCGCCGCGCAAGCCGATATTGCCCAGGATAAGCTGCAGCATCGCCATGCCACGGATGTTCTGCGCACCAGACGAATGCTGCGTCCAGCCGAGCGCGTACAACGACGTCATGCTCTTGTTGGTCGCTGACGTCTCCGCAACCATGGTGGCGACTTTCAGGAACTTGTCCTTCGGTGTGCCGCAGATGCGCTCGACCAGCTCCGGGGTGTACTGCGCAACGTGCTGTTTCAGCAGGTTCCATACGCAGCGCGGATGTTGCAGCGTCGGATCAACCACGGCGAACTCGTCCGTCCCGATATCGTAATCCCACGTCGAGCGGTCGTAGCTCCGCGTTGCCGGATCATAGCCGCTGAACAAGCCATCGTGAAATTCGTAGCCTTCCTTGACTATGAACGCGGCGTTGGTGAACGACTTCAAGTAGTCCCACTGCACCTTGTTGTTTTCGATGCAGTACCTGATCAGTCCGAGCAGGAAGGCGATGTCGGTGCCAGGACGGATCGGTGCATAGAGGTCGGCTACCGCCGCCGTGCGGGTGAAGCGCGGATCGACCACGATCAGCTTTGCGCCGCGTTCGGCCTTCGCACGGGTGACCCATTTGAAGCCGCAGGGGTGCGCCTCGGCGCAATTACCGCCCATTTCGATGGCAAGGTCGGTACTGCGGATATCGGTCCACAGGTTGGTCATTGCGCCGCGGCCGAATGTTGGGGCGAGACTCGCCACCGTCGGCCCGTGTCAAACCCGCGCCTGGTTGTCGAAGACTAGCGCTCCGGCGCCACGCACCACCTTGAAGGTGAGCCAACCGGTTTCGTTGGTCGCGGCCGATGCCGCAAGGAACCCTGTCGTCAGCCAGCGGTTCACCGTGATTCCGGCAGCATTGGTGGTAATAAGGTTCTTGTCGCGGTCGTCCTTGAAGTTACGGGCGACGCGGTCGAGCGCCCAGTCCCAGCCTACCTCCTTCCATTCTTCGGCGCCGGGTGCGCGATAGCGCGGCTTGGTCAGTCGCGTCGGCGCCCGGACGAAATCCAGCAGCGCGGCCCCCTTCGGGCATAGCGTGCCACGGTTGGTCGGATGATCCGGGTCGCCCTCGATATGCATGATCGAGCGCTTACCGCCGTTCTCCGCCGCGGGCTTCGCGTACATGATGATGCCGCAGGCAACCGCGCAATACGGACAGGTGTTGCGGGTTTCGGTGGTGTGGGCCAACTTGAAGGGACGGATCGCGGCGGCACATGCCGCCTCGATATCGGCAAAACCGAACGCGCCCAGGCTAGTGACCGCAACCGTCGCGGCGGCGCCCCCCAGGAACTGTCGGCGTGACACATTGTCCAGCATGCTGCCGTTTCCTGCTCCCTGCTCGGTGCCCCCTGTCCCCTGAGTCGTTATTCTTATGTCGCCCGCCGGCTAACGTGCAGACGGGCACCCTTTTTCAACTTTGACGCTAGGCTCACGGGTCGGCAGCGTCAAGGGAACGGGGTGCCGCCTGGCCCGGTTCAGCCCAGTAGGAGTGCGGCCGGCGCTGCGGGCCGCCTTTGCGCCTGCGCGGCCATGCGCACCCCGGCGTTCGCCGCGCCGTAGCCGCCGTAGCCGCCGACGCGCTCGACCAACTCAAAAAAGAACCGGTCGTCGAATGCGTCGGTATAGGCGTGCAGATATTCGCCGCTGTCGTCGCGGTCATATAGCAGGCTCATCTCCTGCAGTGCTGCGACGCGAGCGGGTTCTAGAGCCCAGCGCCCTTCAATGTCTTCGTAGTAGTTCGCGGGCACCGGTAGGAAGGCGCCGCCCCGGGCGCGGATTTCTCGCAGCGAGCGCCGGATATCCTCGGTTCGCAGTGCGACGTGGTGCACGCCGGCGCCGGCATAGGTGTTCACAAAGCGCCCTGTTGCTGTCTCGCGACTCTCCGAGATATTCAGTGGCAACCGCACGCTGCGGTCGGAGCTGACCATGCTCCGGCTGCGCACCAGGCCGTATGGATCGGCAATTTCCCACAATTGTTCGGGGATGAACCCGAAGACCGCGCGCCAGAATAACACGAAGTTGTCCATGCGACCGGCCGGCAGCGCCTGTGCGATGTGATCGAATGAAGCGAGCCTGGATGGTGCCAGCTGATCGGGAAACAGATGGAAGTCGTCGTCATAAATCGTTCGGCCGGACGGATCCGACTCCACAAAATAGATCAGGCTGCCGTCTGGTGCGCGGACGGCGGGGATGCGACGTTCTCCCTCGCCTACCCGTTCCTGCCACTCTGGACACAACAATGCCTGCGCACGCGCTACGGCGCGTGCCGCGTCATCCACCCGCAAGGCCATCGCGCACACCGACGCCCCATGCAACTGAAAATGTTCGGATGCTGCACTATCTTGCTCTGCATTCAACACGACATTCGCGCGTCCCTGTCGGAATAAATCCACCGACTTCGAGCGATGATGGCCGGCATAGTGGAAACCAAGCGTACGTAGCATTTCGCCAAGGCGGCGGCCGGTATCGTCGTCGACGGCAAATTCGAGGAACTCAATGCCGTCGAACACTGGTGGTGCCGGCAGCGTCGCCGCGCCTGCTTCCGCTTCGACCAACAGCAGCGAGCGAAGCCCATCACGCGCCACCAAGCGCGCCGAAGCGGCGCGGAATTCATCATTGAAGATTTCCAGCGAGAGCGGTCCGCGATAACCCGCCGCAAGCACCGCACGCAGGAATTCCGCGACGGGCAATTGTCCCTGACCAGGGAAGTTACGAAAGTGTCGGCTCCAGGACAGCACGTCCAGTGAGAGTGCGGGTGCGTCAGCGAGCTGCAAAAAGAACAGTTTTTCGGCAGGCACCTTGCCAAGGTCCGCGGCGTTATCTTGCACGGCGAGCGTATGGAAACTGTCCATGATTAGTCCCAGTGCCGGATGATCTGCCAGCTGCACAATCCGCCAGGCGTGCCGCCATCGGTTGACGTGCCGCCCCCAGGCAAGCGCTTCGTAACCAACGCGAAGGCCGCGGCGCTGTGCGCGGTCTGCCATCACCGCCAGATCGGCCGCAGCACGCGCATCATCGCCGATCGCGGCAGGGCTGAGGTTGCTGCAGACCAGAAGCAAATCCGTGCCGAGCGCCTGCATCACGTCGAATTTGCGTTCGGCGCGATCCAGGTTGCGGCTGCGCTGTGGTTCGGGCATCGCTTCGAAATCGCGGAATGGCTGGAAGCAGGTGATGTCGAGGCCAAGCCCGCGCGCGATGGAACGGACGGCGGCGGGCGAACCATCGAATGTCAGCAGGTCATTCTCCAGGATTTCCACGCCGTCGAAGCCGATGGCGGCGGCCGCTTCCAGCTTTTCCGGCAGCGTGCCGCTGAGCGAGACCGTCGCAATGGACTTAGGCAGTGGCGATGCCAGACCGGCCATGGCCGTTCTCCCCGTACTCACCTCGGTTGACGTGATTTGACGGCATGGGCGATGACGCTGCAAGCCATGATGCCGGGAGCGAAACCATGAGTGAGGCCGCGATTCTGCTGGGTCTGATCGGCGAGGGTATCCAGTCCTCGCGCACGCCGGCAATGCACGAGCAGGAAGCGGCGGCCCAGGACATGCGGGCGATCTACCGGCTGATCGATATGCACAAGCTCGGACTCGGAGTGGAAGCCCTGCCGGATTTGCTGCGCTCTGCGGAGCGGATGGGCTTCAACGGGTTGAACATCACGCATCCTTGCAAGCAGGCCGTCGTACCGCTGCTCCATGAACTTTCGCCCGAAGCGCGCGCACTGAACGCGGTCAACACGGTGCTGCTACACGACGGACGGCGCATCGGACACAACACCGATTGGTCGGGGTTTGCCAATTCGTTCCGACGCTTCATGCCGGATGCGAAGCGGGACCGTATCGTGCAAATGGGTGCGGGAGGTGCCGGATCGGCCGTGGGCTACGCGGCTATGACGCTAGGTGTGCAACAACTGACAATCATCGATATTGATGCCGCGCGCGCAACAGCGTTAGCCGAAGGGCTGCGGACCCGCTTCACCGATCGTCGCATTGTTGCGAGCGGTGATGTCGCTACTGCGGTGGTGCAGGCGGATGGGCTGATCAACACGACGCCGATGGGAATGGCGAGCCATCCGGGATTGCCATTGCCCGCTACGCTGTTGCGGCCGGCGCTATGGGTAGCAGAGATCGTGTATTTCCCGCTGGAAACCGCACTATTGCGACAAGCACGCGCGATCGGCTGCCGTACGATGGACGGAAGCGGCATGGCGGTTTTTCAGGCTGCCGCGGCATTCCGGTTGTTCACCGGGCGAGAGCCAGACGCTGATCGCATGCTGCGGCATTTTCAGAAGTTGGGGTGACGTGGGCGCGGGCCGACACTCCCCTTCCCGTGGGGAAGGGGTCCGTGCATACACTGTCCGCGGGGAGCGTCGCCCTCGCCAATCGGAGGGAGAAGTGGGTTAGACTGCCAAATACCCGCCATCCACGTACAGTTCCGCACCGGTGATATACGATGCCTCGTCCGACGCCAGGAACAAGACGGCGTTGGCCACTTCATCCACTTCGCCAGCGCGGCGTAGCGGCACCGCCTGCAACATCTTGGCACGCACCGTCGGATCCGCTGTTGCGCCGGACGTGCGCATCGGCGGCATCAGCCCCGGATGCACGGAATTGGCGCGGATGCCGTCCTTGCCGAACTGTACAGCTGTGGATTTGGTCAGTGTGCGCACTGCACCTTTTGACGCGTTGTAGCCCATATGTGTCATCGTCTGACCGGTGTTGCCGGAGATCGACGACAGATTGACGATCGAGCCGCTGCCGCTCTGCCTCATCGCCTGTACGGCATACTTTGTGCCCAGAAACACCCCGCGGCTGTTCACCGCCATCAGCTTGTCCCACGCATCCGTGTCCAGCATGTCGGCGACCGCGCTGCCGCTGATGCCTGCGTTGTTCACCATGATGTCGAGCTTACCGAAACGCCGCACAGTTTCATCGACCACCTGCGTCCAGTTCGCTTCGTCGGTGACATCGAGGCGCATGAACACGGCCTCGCCACCTGGCGCATTGGCGGCATTGATGTCGTCGGCGACCTTGCGACCTTCCGCCTCCAACTGGTCGGCAATGACGACCTTGGCACCTTCACTGGCGAAGCGCCGGGCGGTCGCCGCGCCCATGCCCGATGCCGCGCCGCTGATAATTGCAACCTTGCCCGCGAGACGCATATTTGTTTCCTCCCGTCAACGATATACTAATCCGAAAGGTCAATCGGCGCAAGAACATGCGGTTTAGCTGGACTTTCCAGCCCTGCGCACCGTGAAGCCGGCCACGGCGGTGACGAACCACAGAAAGGTTTGCAGGCGGTTGAACGCCGGGCGCAGCGGCCGGATCGCATTCCACCAGATGATCCACAGCGACATCGGGGGGTCTCGTCGTTGTTTCGATGAACCCGGTCGCTACCCTGGAAAGAGTTGTAACAAAGTTGAATCTGCCGTGATCGACGTT
>JASHVB010000023.1 GCA_030039695.1 Acetobacteraceae bacterium | reverse complement strand
GTGGCGGCGCGTACCTGTTCGTTGGAGAGCGTCGGGGCGCCCGCGCGGTCGGCCGGGCGGGCAGCGGCAGGGCTGGCCGTAGCGTCTTCCGCCAGGGTGTCGTGATGCGGCGCCCAGGAGGCGCCGGTGGACTCCTCCAACACGGCACGGGCTTCCTCGTTCAAGGCACCAAACAACTCGGCGAAGCTGGGATCGACCGAGCCGGGATCGGCAGCCCAGCGCGCATATTGCTCGCCAAGGAATGCCGCGTTCGCCCCGTTGAAGGCGGATGCCAGGACATCGACTCCAGCCATATCACTCCTCCGATCTCTCCGGGCCGGCGCGGCCCCCGGCCGCCGGCAGGCCTCCGTACGGGCAACGCCCCAGGAGCATCGGCTGCTGGGGCGCGCGGGCAAGAGCGGAGGCGAGCGGTGCGGCGCAGGCCTGCCGGTGGCAAATGCACCGGACTGATTGGGTTTTCAACCTCGACCGCATGACGCCCTGGCATGCAATACACGCCGCGGTTGCAGATGAGCATCACGCGCCGCACTCTGCGCCATGTGGTGGGCACTGCCTGGCACGCAAGGACGCCGGCACATTCGGCAGCCGCCTCTAACGGATCCCATCGTCGTCGCGGGCGGCACCAGTGCAGCAGCGGCACGGGGTATTCCCTACCCACAGCCCGACAGCAACCGATGGCACATCGAACCCCGAGCTATCAATGGCAGGCCGCACACGCCGCCCCTGCAATTCAGCGGGATCAGGAGGGTGGAAATTGCTGTGTGGGTGGTTTCGGGCCGTGCGATCCGTCGCTTCGTTGTCGTCACAGCAGCTCCAGCAACTGCGCCTTCAGATAGGCACTCTCCGGCAGATGCGGATGTACCGGGTGGTCCGCGCCAGCGCCTGTCGTCGCCAGGATTCGCGCCTCGCGCCGCGCGCGATGGAGCCCCCAGGCGATCCGTGCCGCCCAGGCGTCCAGCGGCGCGTGGTGGCTGCAAGACGCCACAAACAGAAAGCCGCCAGGAGCGACCAGCAGCGCGGCCAGGCGCGCCATGCGGCCATAAGCGCGCAGTCCCGCCTCGGCGTCCTTGCGCGAGCGAGCGAAGGCGGGCGGATCGCATACCACGATGTCGAAGCGTTCCGCGGAAGCGGCCAGCTCTGTCATGGTGTCAAACGCATCGCCGCGCTGCGTAATTATCCGCTCGGACCAGCCGTGCAGCGTCGCGACGGCACTAGCCTGGGCGAGCGCAGTTGCGCTGGAGTCCACCAGCGTGGCAGAGGCGGCCCCGGCCGCGGCGCATCTCAACCCAAACGCACCGGTGTGACAGAAGACGTCCAGCACACGCGCGCCTTGCGCCAGGGCGGCAACGCGATCGCGATTGGGGCGCTGGTCGAAGAACCAGCCGGTCTTCTGCCCGCCGAGCAAATCGACGGGAAAGCGCACGCCCCTCTCCTCGACCACGGCGGTCGCGTCGCTGCCGTGCAGCAGCGACACGATCTCCTCCAAGCCCTCTTGTCGGCGCGCCGGAGCGTCGTTACGCGCAACGATCGCGCGCAGCGGCAACAGGTCACGCAGCGCCCGCACGATCAGCGGGGTCAGGCGGTCCATCCCGGCAGTGTTGGCGGCGAGCACCGCGACGTCGCGGTAACGGTCGATCACCAGGCCGGGCAAGCGGTCGGCTTCGGCATGCACGAGGCGATGAAACGGCCCGTCACAAAGACGGCCGCGCAGCTCGATAGCCGAGTTGAGACGCGCGCGCAGCCAGGCAGCGTCGATCATCACCTCCGGATCGCGGTCCAGCAGACGCGCAGCGATCAGGCTGTGGGGGTTGAAGATGAAGGTGCCGAAACGAGTGCCGTCGTCGCCTTCCAAACGCACGAGACCACCGGGTTCCAGCTTCCGGTATTCCGGACGCATAGCGATCTCATTCGAGAACACCCACGGCGAACCGGCGCGCAGGCGGCGGCCCTGGTTGGGTAGAAGACGCAGCAGAGGGCGGTCGGAGGAGTGCGGCATTCAGCTCGTGTCATGACGAGGCGCTCGGCCTCTGGCAAGAAACGGCTCCACGCCTGACCTCCTCCCGTCCCTCAAGGGAGGGGGTTCCTGTTGGCCTACGACGCGGCATTCAGGAACTCCGGCAGATCATCGCCGACCGGCTGTCTCGGATTCGCTGAGCGAAGCGCGCAACAGTGGCGTGTCCAGCGTCGAGTCTCGGTCAGCGGGGCGGCCTCCGTCCCGGACCAACTTACGCTGGGTGCTTGAGTCTTGAGAATAGTCCGGCTGCCGCTCTGCTCGGCCTGGAGCGTCGGCCCGCAGTCCTTGCAGCGGATAAACTATCTCGGGGTTGCGCATCACCTGCGCCGAGCCGCAGTCGCAGCACGTCGAGGAGGAACCTCGCTCGCCGACCCGCTCTGACTGGATGCCGACCGCCTCCAAAGCGTGTTGCATGCCGCTTGACACCCGGTCGAACGACCAGAAATTGTGGCTGCGCCGAGACCAGATCGACACGCCATATGTCACATCCCGCAGGACGTTGCCAGGCCAGCCGATAGAGACTTTGCTCACGCCGTTCCCAAAACAACGCTGTGCGATCGTCTTTGCCATGGTCTGCATCGCATGTTTGAGACAAAGCCGCCGGAGCTAGTGCAGCCTGGCGATGTGGCCCGAGCTCGGTGCGTGAGGCCGGGTGATTCAACCGACGATCGTTACGGCTCGAACGGCAGTCCGGCATATTGCTCGGCAAGCGAGGCCTGCGCGTGCGTCGATCGCGTCAGGTAGTCGAGCTCGGTCTCGCGCATGCGCTGATCGAACGGCGTATCCTGCGGGAAGCGGTGCAGCAGGTTGGTCATCCACCACGACAGGCGCACCGCATTCCAGACTCGGCGTAGCGCCGTGGCGGAATAGCTTTCGAGATAGTCGGTGCGGCCGTTAGCATAGAACCCGAACAACGCGCGCGACAGGTAGAACACGTCGGATACCGCAAGGTTCAGACCCTTTGCGCCCGTCGGCGGCACGATATGCGCGGCGTCGCCGGCGAGAAACAAGCGGCCGTAGCGCATCGGCTCGGCGACGAAGCTGCGCAGAGGCGCGACGGATTTTTCTATGACCGGCCCGATAGTAATCTGGGCTGCCAGGTTCGCGGGGTAGCGTGCCTTCAACTCGTGCCAGAAGCGATCGTCAGACCAGTCGTTCAGCTTCGTGTCCAGGTCGCATTGCACGTAATAGCGGCTGAGCGTCGGGCTGCGCATCGATGCCAGCGCGAAGCCGCGCGGATGGTTCGCGTATGTAATGTCGGGCAACGGCGGCGCAAGCGCCATCACGCCCAACCAGCCGAACGGATAGGACTTTTCGTAAATCCGCAGCACTGACCGCGGGATCGACTGGCGGCTGATGCCGTGCTGACCGTCGCAGCCGGCGACGAAGTCGCAGTCGATACGTTGGGTTGTTCCGTTCTTCTCGTAAGTAACAAAAGGCTGGTCGGTAATCAGATCGTGCGGTTTCACGTTTTCGGCCTCGTCGATGATCTGGCCGCCGGCGCGGTCACGGGCTGCGTACAATTCCTCGGTAAGCGCGGTCTGGCCGTACGCCATCATCGGCTGTCCCGTGAAGCGGCGCGTATCGATCATCAGGCGCTGATTGTCGCCCCAGACGATGGCGCTGCCGTTATGCTCCTGGCCGTTGTGGTGCATGCGCTCGCCGAGGCCTATGTCGCGCAGCATCCGGACGCTGTGAGGCTCCAGGAGGCCAGCGCGGATGCGCTGCAGCACGTGGGCGCGGGAACGGCGTTCCAGCACGATGCTGTCGACCTGATGTAAGTCGAGGATGTGCGACAGCAGCAGTCCGGCCGGGCCTCCGCCGATAATAGCTACTTTCGTGCGCAAAGCCGATCCTCCAGCACTGCGCCACGCGTGGATCGCGGCGTGACAAAGCCTGCCCTACAGCACTTTTACCCTGAGCAGCAAAGACAGACTGATTGCCGGCTCTTACGTACGCGGGTCGCTCCCTCGCTAAACGGCGATTGGATCGAGAGCGTTGCCACCGCACGGCGATTGCGCCGAGTGCAGGACCGCGCGTCCGGCCCGGCCGCGGACATAGGTGCCCGGCAAAGCCGCCTGTACGCTGCTAATGTGAGGCGTGCTGGGCCTTGCGGCGAGTTTGGCCCGAAACTTGGCAATATCGGCGCTGGCGGCGAGTTGCGACAGGACAGTCGTCAGTGTCGTCCAGATCTCGAGCACCTCGATCCGCAACCCAACCGGCAGCGTGCCGGCGATTTTGAATGAGCTGTCGAACGGATAGCCTGGAGTGCAAACGTCACACCACAAAACTCCAGTGGCCCCGAGCCAGTGCCCGGGGCCACTTGCCGACGGCTGCAGACTGCGGACTGATGGCTCCCTAGTGCAGCCAACCCGCCAGGATCGCCAGCAACAGCAGCGCCACGATGTTGGTGATCTTGATCATCGGATTGACCGCCGGCCCTGCGGTGTCCTTGTACGGATCACCAACCGTATCCCCGGTCACCGCTGCCTTGTGTGCGTCGGAGCCTTTGCCGCCGTGGTGGCCTTCCTCAATGTATTTCTTCGCATTGTCCCAGGCGCCACCGCCCGAGGTCATCGAGATCGCGACGAACAGCCCGGTAACGATCGTGCCGAGCAGCATCGCGCCCAGCGAGGCGAATGCCGCGCCGCGCCCGGCTATCAGGTCGATGACAATCCACAGCACAATCGGCGCCAGCACCGGCAGCAGCGACGGTAGCAGCATCTCGTGGATCGCCGCGCGGGTCAGCATATCGACCGCCTTGCCGTACTCCGGCTTTCCCGTGCCCTCCATGATGCCGGAGATTTCCCGGAACTGCCGTCGAACTTCTACCACCACCGAACCCGCCGCGCGGCCCACCGCGGTCATGCCCAGCGCGCCGAACAAGTAGGGCAGCAGGCCGCCGATAATCAGGCCGATGACCACGAACGGATTCTGCAGCGTGAAGCCGACATGAAGCGACGGGAAATAGTGCTGGAGATCCTGCGTGTACGCGTCAAACAAAACCAGCGAGGCCAGGCCCGCCGAGCCAATCGCGTAACCCTTGGTCACCGCCTTGGTGGTATTGCCAACAGCGTCCAGCGCGTCAGTTGTGACGCGCACGTCGCGCGGCAGGTCGGCCATCTCGGCAATGCCGCCGGCATTGTCGGTGACCGGGCCGTACGCGTCGAGCGCCACGATCATACCGGCCAGCGACAACATCGTGGTCACCGCGACAGCGATGCCGAACAAGCCGGCGACCATGTAGGTGACGATAATCCCGATGCAGATCACCACGGCCGGCAGGGCGGTCGCCTCCATCGACACGGCGAGGCCCTGGATCACGTTGGTGCCGTGGCCGGTGGTGGAGCTTTGCGCGATCGAGCGCACCGGGCGGTATTCCGTCGCGGTGTAGTATTCGGTGATCCAGACGATGGCGCCAGTCACCGCCAGGCCGATCAGCGAGCAAATGAACAAATCCAGGCCGGTCGTCGTGGGCACCCCAGGCGCGACCGATAGCGACGCGCCGAAGCCGACGAACCAGGCGATGATGAGCGCGACGCCGACCACTGACAGCGCGCCGGTCACAATCAGGCCGCGGTATAGCGCCTTCATGATGCCGTTGTCGGGCCCGAGCTTCACGAAATAGGTGCCGATGATCGAGGTCAGAATGCAGATGGCGCCAATGCCGAGCGGCAGCAGCAGCAGATGATCGCGGTCAGTGCCCGTGAAAGAGATCGCCGCGAGCAGCATGGTGGCGACGATCGTTACCGCATAGGTCTCAAAGAGGTCGGCCGCCATACCAGCGCAGTCGCCAACGTTGTCGCCCACGTTATCGGCGATGACGGCAGGATTGCGGGGGTCATCCTCGGGGATACCGGCCTCGACCTTGCCGACAAGGTCTGCACCCACGTCGGCGCCCTTTGTGAAAATGCCGCCGCCGAGACGGGCGAAGATCGAGATGAGCGAACCGCCGAAGCCCAGCGCGACCATCGATTCCAGTACATTGCGCAACTGATCGTCAGTGATGGCGGCGCCGTAGCTGCTGCGCAGGATCAGGTAATAGATCGACACGCCAAGCAGCCCGAGGCCAACCACCAGCATCCCGGTGACCGCGCCGGCGCGGAAGGCGATGCCGAGGCCCGCGGCGAGGCCGCGCTTCGCCGCTTCGGCGGTGCGGACGTTGGCACGCACCGAAACGTTCATCCCGATATAACCGGCGGAGCCGGACAACACGGCGCCAATCAGGAAGCCGATGGCGACGTGGATACCGAGGAAGATGCCGAGCAGGATCAGGATCACCACACCGACCATGGCGATGGTCGTGTACTGGCGGTTCAGATAGGCCCGGGCGCCTTCCTGTACTGCTGCCGAAATCTCCTGCATGCGAGTGGTGCCGGCGTCCGCGGCGAGAACCTGGCGGCTGGTGATCAGGCCGTAGATCAGCGCCAGTACGCCGCAGGCGATGATCAGAATATTGGCCAGTTGCATCTAGACTCTTCCTTGCTGGGAGCGGGCAAACCGCGGCACGGGCGGCCGGCCCGGCAGGGACGGGACAGGGTGGGGCGGCGGTATGCCAGATGGCCGAATGACAGGCAAATCGGGGTTATCACGCCCACACTGATCGCGGATTTGGCGGCGCTCGCCGCAACCGACCTGCGACGACCTGAAACGGACGAACCGTCGTCATCGGAGCAAAACCGCGACCCGCGCGTCTCGGATCAGGTCCGGGGTATGCTATGGCTCGCGGCTTTCGTCGGAACGACGATCGACGGCCTCGATATTGTCGTCAGACCTGCAACGCGCCCAGGCAATCAGCCCGCGCGCCTGATTTGGACCTCGCAATCACACCGGCGCGTTCATGCATCAACGCGTGCCTGGGAAAACTCCTCTACGATTTCCCTGATCCGCACAGGGTCGGATTGCTCCATCACGTGCCGTGCGAATCGT
>JASHVB010000022.1 GCA_030039695.1 Acetobacteraceae bacterium | reverse complement strand
TCGCCGGAGCCGGTAGGGAAGCCTCTCACCGTCCATGATCGGCATGGTTCTCGTGACCCACGGCCGCCTTGCCGTGGAGCTTCGCTCCGCGCTGGAGCATGTGGTCGGCGCGCAGCGAAACGTCGATGCAGTCTGCATCGGCCCCGACGACGACATGGAAAACCGCCGCGCCGAGATCGAGGCGTGTATCAAGCGATGCGATACCGGCGACGGTGTCGTGTTGCTGACCGACATGTTCGGCGGAACGCCGTCGAACCTGGCGATCTCGATGATGGAAAAGCAGAACGTCGAAGTGATCGCCGGCGTGAACCTCCCGATGTTGGTCAAGCTGGCGAAGGTGCGCTCCAACCAGCCGCTGCCTGACGCGGTGGTGTGTGCAGAGGAGGCTGGCCGGAAATACATCGCCGCCGCCTCACACGTGCTACACGGCCACGCGTGCAGGCCGAACGGGAATGGCAAGTGCGGGTAGCCAAATATCCCCCCTTCCGCTCGGAGGCGGGGGACCGGGGGAGGGGTTTGTGCGGCCCGCGCTGAGCCCTCTTCGGGTCCCGCCCCCTCAAAGGGAGGGAGGGTAACACTGACCGCGATGGACGTGCCCCCGGAGCAGGACGCCCCGCAACGTATTCCCGGCGGCACGGTTCTGACCCGCGCCGTGACCATCACCAACAAGCGTGGCCTTCATGCCCGCGCCGCTGCCAAGTTCGTCACCACGGCCGAGCGTTTCGGCGCTTCGATCGATGTGTTGCGCGACGAGCAGTCGGTGTCGGCGCGATCGATCATGGGACTGATGATGCTGGGCGCCGGCCCAGGCGCCACGCTCGAGCTGCGCGCCGAAGGCTGGGACGCCAAGGAGGCGCTCGACGCCCTGGCCGCACTGGTCGAGGCCGGCTTCGATGAACAGGCCTGAACCTCCGCCGCCGCAGCACAAGCGACTCGCGCGCGCCCCGGCGCCGGACACGGCGCGGCCCGAGAGGGTGTTCACCGGCATCGCCGTCTCTCCCGGCGTCGCGATCGGACCGGCGTTCGGTGCGTCGGAGCCGGTGCCGGTGATCACGCGTCAGAAGATCCAGGCCGCCGACATTGCTGCCGAGGGCGCTCGCCTCGAGGCCGCGATCACCCAGTCCCGCCGGCAGCTCACCAAGCTGCGGGCGCGGCTTGCAGTTTTGCCGGAAGAAAGCCAGGCCGAAATTGCGCCGCTGATCGATGCGTACATGCGCATGCTCGGCCCTTCCCGGCTGATTCGCGGCGTGCGCCGGCGCGTCGAAGAGACGCTGCTGTCGGCGGAAAGCGCGGTGGTCGCGGAAGCTGAGGCGATCGCCGAGGCGATCCTTGCCCGTGCCGCCCCCGCCATGACCGCCGAGGACCGTGCCAGCCTGGCTCGCGGCGCCGATGAGGTGCGCGAAATTGCCCGCCGTCTGGTGCGCAATCTGACGCGCGCGCCGTTCAAGAGCTTTTCGGGCTTGCCGCAAGGCGCGGTCTTGTTGAGTGAGTCGCTGCGACCGGCCGATGCCGCCCTGCTCGAGCCATCTCGCCTGGCCGGCGTGGTTGCGGAGGAAGGCGGGGCGGACGGCCATACCGCAGTCATGCTGCGCGCGCTCGGGCTGCCGGCCGTCCTGGGCGCGGCCGGCGCCGCGCACGCCATCCGGGCGGGCGACACGGTGGTGGTGGATGGCCGGTCTGGCCGCGTGGTGCTGAACCCGTCTGCTGCTACGCTCGCGAATGCCCGCCGGGCCGTCACCAGTTACGCGCGCGAGCGCCAGCGCTACGCGAAGCTGCGCCGGCTGCCGGCCGAGACGCTGGATGGCGAGTCGGTGGAACTGCAGGCGAACCTCGAGCTGCCCATCGAGCTGCCGCTGATCGCCCAGTCCGGCGCCCTCGGCATCGGCCTGCTGCGCACCGAATTCCTGTTCATGAACCGCGAGACGGTGCCGGACGAGGCCACCCAGGCCGAGACCTATCGCGGCATCGTCGAAGCGATGAACGGCGATCCCGTGACCTTCCGCGTCCTCGACTGGGGTGGAGAGAAAGATATCGAAGCGCTGTCGAGCGCTGGCATCGTGCCCGAAGTGGCCGATGCCAATCCCGCGCTCGGCTTGCGTGGCGTCCGCCTGCTGCTACGCGAGACCGAGCTCCTGGAGACGCAGTTCGCGGCCATTCTGCGCGCCGGTCTGGCGGGGCCGGTGCGAGTCATGCTGCCGATGGTCACCGCTGTCGCGGAAGTGCGGTCAGCACGGGAGATTTATGAACGCGTCGCGCGTCGGCTGCGCCGCCGCGGCGAGCGCATTCCTGAGAAGCTGCCGCCACTCGGCATCATGGTCGAGACGCCCGGCGCGGCATTGGCAGCCGATGCGCTGGCGCTGGAAGCGGATTTCTTCGCCATCGGCACCAACGATCTCACCGCCTACACGTTGGCGGTGGATCGCGGGGAAAGCCAGGTGGCGGCGCTGTACGATCCGATGCATCCCGCCGTGCTGCGCCTGGTGCAGTTCGCTACCGAGGCGGCGCTGCGCATGCGCATGCCGGTCTCGGTCTGCGGCGAGATGGCCGGCAATGCGAAATTGACTCCGCTGCTGCTCGGTCTCGGGCTGCGCAGCTTCAGCATGAACGCTGCTTCCGTCCCGCGGGTGAAACAGGCGGTGCGCATGGTGGAGATCGACGCCTGCGCGCGTTTTGCACGGCGTGTAATGGAGCAATCCGACTCTGCGCGGATCGGGGAAAT
>JASHVB010000021.1 GCA_030039695.1 Acetobacteraceae bacterium | reverse complement strand
CGAACGCCGATGTCCCGTACCGTCATCGAGCGGCTGCCGAGGCTTCGCCTGATCGCCTCGACAGCTCATCGGAACTCGTCGATCGACCTCGAGGCGGCGGCGGAGCGCGGTATCGACGTCGTTCACACCGGCTACAGCGCCAATCCGACGATCGAACTGACCTGGGCACTCATCCTGGCGAGTGCCCGCAACCTCGTCGCCGAGAATGGCGCGCTGCGCGGCGGCGGCTGGCAGCGTTTCATCGGTGACGACTTGGCGGGGCGGACACTCGGTGTCCTCGGCCTCGGCAATATTGGCGGCGCGGTGGCCCGGATTGCCCAGGCCTTCGGCATGGCGGTGATCGCCTGGAGCCAGAACCTGACGGCTGATCGCGCCGCCGAAGCCGGTGCCAAACTGGTCGGCAAAGATGACCTGTTCCGGCAATCGGACATTATCAGCATTCATCTGGTGCTGAGTCGCCGCACCCGCGGTCTGGTCGGCGCGGCGGAACTCGCGCTCATGAAGCCCTCGGCGCGCCTCGTGAACACGTCGCGCGGAGCGATCGTGGTCGAGGCCGACCTGCTCTCGGCTCTCCAAGGCGGCAAGATCGCGGGTGCCGCGATCGACGTGTTCGACCAAGAGCCGCTAGCGCACGACCATCCGTTTCGTAAGCTACCGAACGTGCTGGCCACACCGCATATCGGTTACGTGTCTCGCAGCCTTTACGCGCGCTTCTACCAGGACACGGTGGACAACATCCGCCAGTGGCTGGCTGCCCCGGGCAGGCACTGAACCCGGCCGCAATGCTCTGCACCCCGGAGGACGTCATGATTGCGCGATCGGACATCGAGTTCGAGGTCGAGGGCGGCGATTGGCTCCGGGGTTGGCTTTTCACACCGAAGGAGGGCGCACTCGCTTGCCCTGCCATTTCCATGGCGCACGGCTACGCCGGCGTTAAGGAGCACGGCCTGGAACGCTTCGCCCGCGCCTTTGCCGCGGCCGGGTTCGTGGTACTGCTGCATGATCACCGGAATTTCGGTGCCAGCGACGGCGCCATCCGTCACGATATCGACCCGTGGCGTCAGATTGCCGACTGGCGGCGGGCCATCTCCTTTCTCGAGACCTTGCCAGCAGTCGACCCGGATCGGATCGGCGTCTGGGGTACCAGCTATGCCGGCGGCCATGTGCTGGTCCTCGGGGCGACAGACCGCCGCATCCGCGCCGTCGTCGCACAGGTGCCGACGATCAGCGGCTATGAGCAGGGTCTACGACGGGTGCCGCCCGATGCCGCGGCCGCGTTGGAACGCGGCTTCGACGAAGATGAACGGGGGCAGTTCCACGGCGAAGCACCCCGCCGCCAACTCGTTGTCGGTGACGACGCTTCGGTGCCGGCATCCTATCGCGCCAGGGAGGCTATCGGTTTCTACCTCCAGCCTCTGCCGCAGGGTTCGTGGATGAACGAGGTAACGGTTCGTTCGGGCCGCATCGCCAGGATGTACGAGCCCGGGGCTTGGGTCTCCCGCGTCTCACCGACGCCGTTACTCATGATCGTCGCGCTGGCCGATCACATCACCCTGACCGATGTCGAGCTGCGGGCGTACGAACAGGCGCTGGAGCCAAAGAAGCTGGTGACGATCACGGGCGGCCATTTCGATGCCTATCTCGGGGAATTCATGACGGCGAGCAGCGCCGCGGTGTCTTGGTTCCGCCAACATTTGAAACGGGACGCAGAAAACGATGCCCTGGGTGCTGCACAGCATCCAGTGGAAGGACCGCGTCAATGACCGTATTGACCGAAGGCAACTCGCTGCCGCAATGGGAGCTGTTAATTCGGCGGCGCCCGAGTGCAACGCAGGGCGCGCCACCCGGAAAGGACGACCTAAAATGGGTGGCGAACACCGTCACGCTGATCTACGGACAGCGTGACGCGCTCCTTGTCGACACCTTCATGTCTGAAGCGCAGACAGCGGAGCTGGCCGATTGGATCACCGGCTCAGGAAAACGTCTGTCCACGATCTACATCACTCATGCCCACGCCGATCATTTCTTCGGGCTGAAACTTCTGCGCGAGCGCTTTCCCGAAGCCCGCGCGATAACGCCCCCGCAAGTGGCGGATGCCATGCGGGCCGCCCTCGCACCGCAAGCCGTCGAAACGTGGCGTCGTCGATTTCCAGGACTGATCCCGACGGAACTGGTCCCGGCCGATCGGCTCGACGCCGCCACGTTCCACCTTGAGGGCCACGAGATCGTCCCGATTGACATCGGCCACACTGATACCAATCACACAACCTGCTTGCACGTGCCCTCGATCGGCCTCGTAATCGCGGGCGACGCAATTTACAACGGAACGCATCCCTATCTGGTCGAATCGGATCGTCAGGGTTTGCGCGACTGGCTGGCAGCAATCGACAAGATCGAGGCGCTCAACCCTCGTGCCGTCGTGGTGGGTCACGGCCCGCTGGATCCGGACAATTCGCCGCGGCATATCCACGAAACACGGCGATACATCGAGGACTTCCTGCGAGCCGACGACCAAACCCGAACCGCTCGCGAGCTCTACGATCGGATGCTCGCCCTCTATCCGGACCGCATTAATCCGGGGTCGCTCTGGGGCAGCGCGAACGCCGCCAAAGCCTCGCGCCCTGCCAGGCCGTGATCACGCGGCACGACGTATTTAACAAACCTAGATTCGCCGCGGTTCACTTCTCGGCAAGGTCGCGGCTCGCCTTCATGTGACGCAGTTACCCAGCGTGCATCGTTCCCAAGCCGTCAAGGAGTGTTCGATGAGCAGCCAAGATCCGATACGTTCGGCGAGCGACCAGAGCCAGTACGCGGACCAGGATGGCCAATCTGGTGGGGCTATCTCTCGGCGCAACGTCATAGCCGGCGTCGGCTTCTTCGGCACCGTGCTCACGGCTCTTGATAGCAGAGCCTGGGCACAACAATCGGTTCAGGGCAGCTTCAGTCATGAAGCCCTCGCATTACCTGCTGGGCCAGCGCTCGGCGATCCGCAAGCGCAGATTCGCGCCGTGAAGATCGCCCGCGCGATGCGGGCCGGACCGACCTCGGTCACCAAGGACGCCACGATCGCTGAGATGGATCGGCACGGCAACCTGGTGACGATCTTGCGCCAGGGAACCAACGACTGGATCTGCCTGCCCGGTGACGAGAACCGGATCGGCGATCCGCCTATGTGCATGGATCGCATGGGCATGCAATGGTTCAAGGATGCCCTTCTGCACAAGCCACGCCCCTCGAACACGACGCCAGGGCTCTGCTACATGCTATGCGGAGCCACGCAACGCAGTAACTCCGATCCGTTCGACACCACCAGTCCCGCGATTCCTATCGGACCGCACTGGATGGTGCTCTGGCCCTTCGACCCGGTGCACTGCGGTCTTCCGAGCGACGTGCGCGACGCAGGAGCGTGGGTGATGTTTGCGGGCACACCATACGCCTACCTGCATATTTGCGGCTCGCCCTGGGTCGGCAACCGCTATTCTCCTGAATATCAGCCGGTTTGGACGATGCAGTACGTGAAGCCGTCCGCCTGAGACGGTGTGATTTGGCCATCACACATGCGACAGCACCGAATGGAAAAGTGTTTTGTCAGTTCAGACGTGCATTGTCGGCGAGAAAGGCGAAGCAATGGACTGTCTCATCCGCCTGAGGTGTCGTCATCACATGTTCGCGGCTCGTTTGGTCGCCGACGGTCGGGCAATTTGAACGAATGCAGCCGCGCCGGCCCGGGCGGATGTACCGGGAAGCGTGACGGAGGCGACGCAGCGCGCTGGGGCGGAGAGATTTCCAACATGAAACGGTATCACGTTCGCCAATGACTGCTGTTCCAGCACTTTTCGCCGACCGGACGTCGGACCTCAAGTCGCCTTGCCGGCGCGCCCAGTCGAGCGCCCGGCGAAAGTGATCCTGGGCCACTGGGACTGTACCGTCCGGGTCCTGCAACATCAGCAGATCGCCTTTGATGCGCAGCAAATCGGCAATCAGCCAGCGTTCTCCCGTGCGCCCGGAATAATCGATGGCGTCCTCGATTGCGGTCAGCCCGTCGGCGAGGCGCCCGGCATGGCCCAAGGTTTCTGCCGCCAGGAGCTTTACGAGCGGTAAGACGACGCACCGCACCACGCCACGTTCGGCGCCGGCGCGCAACCGCTCCGCTCCGGCGCCGATCTCACCACGCTTGATGACGAGCGTTCCTTCGATGACGAGCCTTCCTTCGTAGCAGCGGCAATACGCGCGCCAGAATGCCGCGGCACGCCTTTGTGGACTGGGCGAGCAGCAGATCGAGATGCCGCTGTGTTGGCTCCATGATGACTTCACGCGGGAGTTCGTTCCGTCGCCTCTCAGCGCACCGCAAATTCTCTATTCGGAAACCTCGGCCGGTTGCTTAGGGCTGGCCTTGATGCGTGAACTCAGTTCTGCTGGCGAAGCTCGGCAACATCGGCGGGCGTGACGTGCGAAGGCGCGCTGCCAAAGCGCGCGGTCACGTAGTTGGCAACAGCGGCGATCTCTGCGTTGGAATAGGAGCGGCCGAAGCTCGGCATAAAGGGATGCGGCGTGTCGGGCCGGCCGGTACCGGCGAGGATCATCTGAACGACATTGGCGGCGCTCGGATCGTTGACCGCCCGCACCCCGGTGAGCTGCGTTTCTGCGATAACTGCCCCAGCACCGGTCCATGCGTGGCAGCTCACGCAGTCGCCCTCGAATATGCGCTTGCCCACCGGATCGTTGATTCGCGCCAGCTGCGGCGTCGCCGGAGCCGGGCCTGCCAGCGCTGGCAATCCGCCTTCGACGGCCGGAACACTACGCAGATAGGTTGTGATCGCGGCGATGTCGGATTTCGTCAGGTGCGACAGACTGAGCTCGACCGCTTCTCTCATCGGACCAGACGCAAGGCCGTGTCCTTTCGCATAACCAGTCGATAGGTAGGAGGCGAGCGCTCCCACTGACCAATCGCCTACACCGCTCACCTTGTCGGGGCTGATGTTGTAGGCTTTCCAACCCGCGGCGAAGCCGCCGGCGAATTTGCGGCGTTCGTCGAGCGCCTGCATCAGGTTGCGCGGCGTGTGGCACTCCCCGCAATGCTCCGCCGCCTCGACCATATAGGCGCCGCGGTTCCATTCGGCGCTTTCCCCCTCCACCGGCCGGAAGCGATGGTCGGGATTGAACAGGGCCGCCCAGATCGCCATCAGCCACCGCTGATTATAAGGGAAAGCAAAGGTATTGGGCTTGTTCGCCTGTTTCACCGGCTTCAGCGAGAAGAGATACGCTTTGATCGCCAACACATCCTGATCGGTCAATAGCGTGTAAGACGTGTAAGGAAAGACGGGATAATAGCGTGATCCGTCCGGCGCGATGCCGCGATGCAGCGCGTTGAGGAAATCGGCGTCGGTCCATTTGCCGATGCCGGTTTGGGGATCCGGTGTCAGGTTTGGTGAGTAGATCGTGCCGAAGGGCAGCACGAAGGCGCGCCCGCCGGCGAAGGGTGGCCCACCCGCGGTCGAGTGACAGGCTTCGCAGTCCGCCATGCGGACAATGTAGGCCCCCCGTGTCACAGCGTCCGCATTGACGAGTTCGGCTGGTGTGCCGGTGGGCGAAGGGCCTTTATAGGCCGTGAGTTCAACCCGCGTTCCGGTAGCGAACCCATCAGCGCCTGGCTGGAACACCATCCACCCGACCACGCCGGCGACCACCACCCCAGCGACAATCACGATCCCGACAAGCGTGAGCATAACCGGTTGGATACGCATGGGTCAGACCGCCTTCGCAATCAGCGTTGCATCGATCGGCATGCGTGTTAGCTGTACGCCTGTCGCGGCGAAGACGGCGTTGGCGACCGCTGGTTGCACAACCACCGTGCCCGGTTCGCCGATACCGCCCGAATTCTCGGTGCTCGGCACGATATGAACCTCGATCGCCGGCGCCTCATCGATGCGCAGGATACGGTAGTTGTTGAAGTTACTCTGTTCGACACGCCCGCTGGCATAGGTGATCTTACCGTAGAGCACCGCGCTGAGCCCGAAAGTGACGCCGCCCTGTATCTGTGCCAACAGGATGTCCGGGTTGATGACCTTGCCCACATCCGCAGCAACCACCACGCGGGTGACGCGCACATCACCTCCGTCACTCACCACGACATCTGCGATCGCGGCGAGATAGCTGCCGAAGGCCTGCATCAGCGCAAAGCCGCGTCCCCAGCGCACGCCAGAGGGCGCGGCAGGAGGCGGCATCCCCCACCCGGCCTTTTTCGCCACGAGGTTCAACACGCCAAGCGCGCGGGGGCTCTTGTCCAGCATGCCACGCCGGAATGCGAGCGGATCGAGGCCGATCTTGCGGGCCATCAGGTCCATGAAGGATTCGATAGAGAAGATGCTGCTGTTCGGGCCAACACCGCGCCAGAACGCGCCCGGAATGACGCTCTCCTGGCGGATATATTCAACCAGCCTGTCGCCCACCGCGTAGGGAATGTGCACCGCCCCGTCGACCGCATCGATGTCGATGCCGTTCTTGAAAGCTGGCGGCAGCCAACGCGCCATGATCGAAACGCCGGTGATGCGATGGTGCCAGGCGGTGATCCTGTCATTCTCCACCCGCGCCTTCAGCCGGTCGTGGTAGAGCGGGCGATAGAGCTCCTGGCGAATGTCCTCCTCGCGCGACCAAACCACCTTCACCGGCCCGTCGACATGGGCGGCAATGCGCACCGCCTTGATGATGCCGTCGACTTCGAGCCGACGGCCGTAGGCGCCGCCGAGCACATGGTTGTTGATCGTCACCTTGGCGGGGTCGATACCCAGCACCTTTGCGGCGCCAGCCTGTGCGTAGCCAGGCACCTGTGTGCCGACCCAGACCTCGCATGCGCCATCGTGCACATGCACGGTGCAGTTCGTCATTTCCATCGGCGCATGGGAAAGAAACGGCAGTTCGTAGGTCGCTTCGAACAACGCGCCATCCTTCAAGCTGGCCAGCGCGTCACCCTGCTTCTCGGCGACGACCCCCGCACCCTCGGACGCTTTCTCGATGTCCGCCCAGAGCTGCTCCTGATCGAGGTCCGCATTCACGCCGGGCGCCCACTCGATCGCGAGCGCGCCCAATCCCTGCATCGCCGCCCATGTGTTGTCGCCAACCACCGCCACGAGATCGTCGAGCACCACCACCTGCCGTACGCCAGGGACGGCAAGCGCCTGCGACTGATCAACCGAGCCGACCTTGCCGCCGATCACAGGCGAGGCCATCAGCGTGGCGAACTTCATGCCGGGCCGCATCACGTCGATGCCATAGACCGTCTTGCCGATGGCCTTGTCAGGCGTGTCGATGCGATGTGCCGGCTTGCCGATCAGGCGGAACTGCGAGGGATCTTTCAGCTTGACCTCGGCAGGCGGCTGGAGACCGGCGGCCGCATCCGCGACCTCGCCGTACCGGATCGAACGTTTCTTTGCCGCATCCGTGATAACGCCGTTCTCGGTTGCCAGGCTGACGGGATCGACGCCCCAGGCCGCGGCGGCCGCCTGGACGAGCATCGTGCGTGCCATTGCCCCGGCCTTTCGCAGCGGTCCGGTCCAGGCCATGGTCGTCGTCGATCCGCCCGTCGCCTGGATGATCAAGACCGGACTGCCATAGTTGGCCTGATCCGGCGGTGCGGCCGCGGCGATTACCTTGTTAAGATCGATATCGAGCTCTTCGGCGAGGCACTGGGCCTGCGAGGTGTAGACACCCTGGCCCATTTCCACCGCCGGCAGAGTGAAAGTCACCGTGTCGTCGGGCGCGACGTGGATGAAGGCGTTCATGCGTGCGCCGGTCGGCACCGGCTGATCCGCTCGCGCACCCGGCATTGGCAGCGCGATCCCGATGACGAGTCCGCCGGCGATTGCCGCACCGCCACGCAACAGCGCGCGGCGCGACAGTTCAGTGCCGGAAATGAAGCCTGGCTCAGGATCGCGCAGCATGCTTGATCCCTTCGCGGATACGCACATAGGTGCCGCAGCGGCAGAGATTGCCGGCCATCGCTGCGTCGATGGCGGCATCGTCGGGATGCGGGTTGGCGATGAGAAGTGCGGCTGCGGACATGATTTGCCCGGGCTGGCAGTAGCCGCACTGGATCACCTCGAGCTCAAGCCAGGCCTGCTGGATCCTCGCACCGGCTTGGGTTTGCCCGACGCCTTCGATCGTGGTGATCGCGCGAGCGTCGATCGAGCCAATAGGCAATTGGCAGGAGCGGACCGCGATGCCGTCGAGATGCACGGTACAGGCTCCGCACAACGCGGCGCCGCAACCGAACTTCGTGCCAGTCATGCCGAGCACGTCGCGCAACACCCACAGCAGCGGTGTGTCGCCATCGACGTCGACCTGGTGCTGGGCGCCATTGATCTTGACGATGTAGTGCATGGACCTCCGTGCCCCTGCTGTGCCGTGGATGAGTGCCGGCCCGGTCGCCCGATCAGTCGCGTCCGACCACGCCGTCTCCAACCAGTCGGAAGGAGTGGCGACGTGTCGCAATCCTCACGGAGGCCGGCCCGAGCGTCTTGTCGATTTGCGCAGTCGCTGGATCAAAGTTCGCTTAGCAGTGCCGTCGCCGCCTTGAGATCAGCGGTTGCGAAGCCCTCGGTGAACGCGGCCAGCGCGGGCTCGAGCAATTCACGCGCGGCATCCCTCCGTCCCTGCGCCCGCCGCAGGCGGCCAAGGCTTATGGCGGCGCGCAGACCCCAGGAGCGGGCCTGTTGCTGGCGAGCGATATCGAGGGACCTCTTTAGCAGTGCCTCGGCACGCTCAGCACTGTCGGGACCACCGCGACGCAACAAGTTGACGGCCTCGGCGCGCAGGATTTCAGCCGCGCACCACTCGGCCTGACCGGTTTCGGCGCGCCGAAGCGTCTCGCGCGTCACGAGGTGCTCATGCAGCGTTGCCAGCAGATCGAAGTACATCGGTCCGCGCGCGGCTTGCCAGATGAGTGCCACAAGCTGGCTCGTATCCGCAGCGTCAGCCAGCAGCACGGCGTTTTCGTAACAGCGGCGCCAGGACTGCCAGTAGCCGAATGATGCATTCGCCTGCTCGAGCAGCAGGCCTACGAAGCGCCGTGCTTCGGCGACATCCCCGGTCCAGAACGCGATCGGACAGGCGGCGTAGACCAGGATGTAGCAAAGCGGCGGCGGATAGCCCAAGGTCTCGGCAATCGTCACCGCTTCGGCCACGATCGATGTGGCTTGGTCCGGATACCCCTGTATCCACAGGATACGCCCCAGATGGGAGCGCGAGGCTACCCGGCTGTCATACTCCTGCAGTTCCTTGTGGGCAGTCCGGACCATCGTGGCGGGATGGGTCAAGGCACGGTCGGCAAACACGCGGGCTTCGCCAGGGCGGCCGGCAAGATGCAGCGCCAGCGCCATCATGCGGTCATACACGAGCGCGGCGGTCTGGTCGCCCGCTGCTGCCGCAACGCGTCCAAACTGCTCGCAGTATTCAAGCGCCTTCCGATAATCGCCGTTGGTGTAGCGTTCCCCTGCCAGCCGCCAAAGCGCGCGCAACTGGTAGGCGGGCGCCTCGAGGCGTTCCGCGATCTCGAGCGCCCGCCAGGAAAGCTCGCGAACCCGCGGCAAGGGGCCGTTGACATGGAAGATCGCGGCGCCGAGGCTGACGTTCAGCTTCATCGCGAATTCGGGGAACTCGTCCGACGCAGCCTCAAGCAAGGCAAGCGCGCACTCGGCTCGCTCGCAGAACTCGTGGACCAGGGACAGCACGAACCACAATGGCGCCGAGAGGGCAGCCAGCCTGATGCCGGTCACGGCATCGCCGGCCGGTGCGAACGCCCAGTCGAGCGCGGCCCGGACATCGGCGATCCAGCCACCGTAGCGCGCGAGCCAGACCTGCCTCGCCTGGCTGTCCCATTCCTGCTCGGCCGCCTCCATCACGGTGCAGCAATGATCAGCATGCCGGCGGGCGATCTCGGCGGCCTCGTCGCTGGCAGCCAGCTTTTCACCAGCATAGGCGCGCGTGATGTCGAGCAGGCGATAGAGCACGTTCTCGCCGTTGATTTCGACCGCAACCAGCGATTTGGCCGCCAGATTGGCGATACCCTCAACCGAGTCCGCGCCGGCGATCGCGGCTGCGGCGTCGAGGGTGAAATAACTGGGGAAGATGGCGAGTCGGCGCAGGATGGTTTGCTCGCTCGCCGAGAGCAATCCGTAGCTCCAATCGAGCGTCGCGCCGAGCGTCTGATGGCGTGGCGCCGCCGTGCGCCGCCCCTGTCCCAGCAGCGGCAAGTGGCCGGCAAGCCGGCGTGCCAGGCCGCTGACGCCCAGGAAGTCGACCCGCGCGGCGGCGATCTCGATGGCCAGCGGGTTGCCGTCGAGATGGCGGCAGATCTCCGCCACGACGGGCGCATCGGTATCGCTCAACGCGAAGGTATCGACACTCGCAGCCGCTCGCTCGGCAAACAAGCGAACCGCGGCGAACGACAGTGCATCGGCCGCCGACGGTCTGCTATCGGCCGGCGGCAAGGCCAATGGTTGCAGCCGGTACACCCACTCTCCCGCGGCGCGCAGCGGCTCGCGGCTGGTGGCCAGGACGTGCACGCGGGGCGTCTCGTTCACCAGGATCTCGGCCAGGGTGGCGACGACATCGATCAAATGCTCGCAGGTGTCGAGCACCAGCAGCACCGACTTGTCGCGCAGGTAAGCGGCCAGCTCGGTCGCCGGATCCGGCGAGAGGGTCTGTAGTCGGAGAACCGATGCGACCGTGCTGGCGACGCGACGCGAGTCGGCCAGGCTCGCCAGATCCACGAACCAGACGCCGTCCCGGTAGCGGCCGGCCAGCGTCTCGGCAAGCGACAGCGCGACTGTGGTTTTACCGACGCCGCCCGAGCCGACAATGGTCAGGAAGCGACGCTCGGCAATCAGTGCGGCGAGTTCACCGAGCAGCGCCCCGCGCCCGACCATCCGCGTCCGCAGGGCGGGAAGCCGCGAGGAATTCTGGTCCGGATCATCGCTTTGACTGGCCGACGATGGAGACGCACTTGGCCGACCCGGCGTTTGGTCGTGCTGCAGCGGCGCCACGAATCGGTAGCCGCGCCCGCTGACGTTGACGACGTAGCGGGCACCGTCGCGGCCATCGCCCAGCACCTTGCGAAGGGCTGCCACGTGGACGCGCAGCGTGCTCTCTTCGACCGATAGACGGGGCCAGGCCTGCGCGATCAGCTCGTGCTTGGTGACGAGGGCCCCGTCGCGCTCGATCAGCACGCGCAGAATGTCGAATGCCCGGCTGCCGATCTTGAGTCTTCGCTCGCCCTCGAACAACGCCTGCTGTGAGGGAACCATCCGAAACGGTCCGAAGTACCAGGTGTCGTCGTTCGGCGTCATCGCTGGTCGCGGACCGCGGTACGCAGCAAAACTACACAGGACTTAACGTGCTTGCGCGCATCCATCCAAGCAGGTTCCAGCCCCAGGTCTCATGCGCTCGGGTACCTGCCGGCCATGTTCATAACCGCTCGCCGCTATGTCAACCGATCGGCAGCCGTCGCTTGTGCGGCCGGCATGACGGGCCTGCCGGTTCCCGTTGTGGCCGGAGCAGACGGCAACCTGACTGGATCGGCACCGCCTGTCGCTCCTCGATCTGCCGATCCGGACCTGTGCGAGGAGGCGATCGCCGAATGGGCTGCAATACCACAGGCGCCGACCGCGCGGTGATTTCCTTCGGCCCGTTTCGGTTGCACCTGACCGAGCGCGAGCTGGAGCGCAATGGGAGCCGCGTGCCGCTCGGCGGCAGGGCGATGGACCTGTTGATCGTGCTGACCGAGAAGGCCGGGGAAGTCGTTGACCGGCGCGAGCTGACGGCGCGCGTCTGGCCCAATCTGGCGGTCGAGGAAGGCAATCTTCGCTGCCAGGTGGCGGCGCTCCGCAAGGCACTGGAGGATGGGCACGCGGGGGCACGCTATATCACCAACGTACCGGGCCGGGGCTATGCATTCGTCGCGCCGATCTTGCGTCAGTCGGGCCTGGAGCCGCGCCCCAGGGCGGTCCCGGCGTCGGCGCCGCCGTCAGCCATTTCTGCCGAAACGACGCCGTCTCAGTCCGGCAACAGTCTGCCGCCCTCGCCGCCTCGCCTGGTGGGCCGCGATGCGCTGATGATCGAGCTGGGCCGTGCGCTCGAGACGCAGCGGCTGATCACACTGGTCGGACCCGGCGGGATTGGCAAGACAACGGTGGCTGCGGCCGTTGGCCGGGCCAAGCTCGCTTGCTTCGCCGACGGCGTCTGTTTCATCGACCTCAGCACGGTAACCGACGCAAGATTGGTTGCCAGCACGATGGCCACCGCATTGGGCCTTTCCGTTCAGGCCTCAGATCCCGTGCCGGTCCTACTGGCGTTCCTGCGCGAGCGCGCCATGCTGCTGGTGCTGGATTGCTGCGAGCACGTGATTGATACCGTCGCCCGACTGGCGGAGCGCATCGTCCAGGAGACCCAGTCCGTCCGTATCCTGGCGACCAGCCGTGAAGTGTTGCGGATTGCCAGCGAGCAAATCCACCGCGTCGCGCCGCTCGCCAGTCCGCCCGAGGGAACAGACCTGACTGCGGCGGGAGCTCTGAGCTATCCGGCGGTGCAACTGTTTGTCGCTCGCGTCACGGCCAACCGGAACGATTTCGCGTTGCGCGACGCCGATGCACCCATGGCGGCCGAAATCTGCCGGCGCCTCGAAGGACTGGCGCTTGCCATCGAGATCGTCGCCGGGCGTGTCGGAACCTACGGCATTCAGAAGACCGGCGAACTTCTCAACAAACAGCTCGAACTGGTCTGGCAAGGGCGGCGTACCGCCGTGCCCCGCCACCAGACCATGAGCGCCGCAATCGACTGGAGCTACGGTCTGTTGAGTGGTCCAGAGCAGATCGTGCTCCGCCGCCTGGCCGCCTTTCCCGGCCCCTTCGAACTGGAGGCCGCACAGCAGGTCGCAGCCGACGCGGTGCTGGACGAATGCCTGACCACGGACATCGTTGCCACCCTGGTGGACAAGTCGCTGGTCGCGGCGGAGTCACACGCCAGCGGGGTCCGCTACCGTCTGTTCGACACCACCCGCGGCTATCTGCTGCGGAAATTGTTCGACAGCGGTGAGGGTGACGCCGTCCTGGCGCGCCACGCCCAGTACTGGCTGCAGTTCCTGGAACGGGTGGATGCCGACGCGCCGCGGCGCGGCAGCGAAGGCTTCGCCGATTGCGCAACCGCCATCGGCAGCGTCCGCTCCTCGCTCAACTGGGCCTTTTCCGAGCGTGGCAACGCCCGGCTTGGGTCGGCGCTGGCGGCCGTGGCAGCACCGTTGTTCCTCGAACTCTCCCTCGTCAACGAATGCTTTGCTTGGACCACGCGCGGCCTGGCGGCGCTGCCGGACCATGCCTGCGACGGTCCGCAGGCGATGAAGCTGCTGGCCGGTCTCGGCCTGTCCGCGATGGTAACTCGCGGCGACGCCGGGGAAGTGCAGACCGCACTAGAGCGCGGTCTGGCCATCTCGGTACACCTCGGCGATGCGTATGCCGCGTTACGCTTTCTCGGCCCGCTGCATCTGCTCAGTTGTCGCACCGCCAAATTCCGCGGCGCGCTGACAGCGGCCGAGCGTTGCGCGGGGATCGCACGGCAGTTGGACGATCCAAGCGTCACGACCATGGCGAATTCAATGCTGGGAGCTGCCCACCACCTGCTGGGTGATGTCAGGACTTCGCAACGCCATTGCGAAGCGGCGCTGCACGGCGACCTTGCCTCGCAGCGCATCCACCGGGCGTATCTCGGTGTCGATCATCGCAACCGCGCCCTCTGTGTGGCTGCCCGCAATCTGTGGATTCTGGGCCGCGCCGGCCAGGCGCTCGACGCGGCCAATTTCACCCTTGAGGAGACCAAGGTCAGCGAGCACCCGGTCACCTTGGGCATCGCATTCTGGACGGTGCCGGTGTTCATCTGGACGGGCGACTGGCACCGCGCCGAAACGACGCTCGAACGCCTGTTGGTCCGTGCGGCGAAGTTTTCGCTACGGTCCTACCAGGCGATGGCCCTGGGCCATCAGGGCACCCTGGCAATCCGGCGCGGCGAGCCGGAGCGGGGCGTCGCACTTCTGCACGAGGCACTGCGCCTGGCTGGCAGCAGCTACACGATGGTGACAACGGGATATTTGAAAGACCTGGCCGAAGGCCTGATCGCCCTGGGCCGAACCGCCGAGGCCTTCGACGCGCTGGACCAAGCGAGCGCCCGGATCAACGCAAACGGCGAACGCCTGCATGTACCGGAACTGCTGCGCCTGCGCGGCGAAGCGCTGGCACAGGTCGGATCAACCGCCGCCGAGCGGACCTTACACGCGGCGGTGCAGGCAGCCCGACGCCAGGGAGGCGCTGCCTGGGAGCTGCGCGCTGCGATCAGCCTCTGTCGGCTGCAACGAACGCGTGGCTGGACCGGCGACGGGGCCGACCTGCTCGCTGCGGTCTACGCGCGTTTCCGAGACGGTTTCGACACTGCAGATCTTCGCGCGGCGGCCGAGTTGCTCCGCGCATTGGGCCGCTCGCCAGCCGCGTCACCCGCTCTGCTGTGTGGTCCCGAGCCGGCATTTACGCATCAGTTTGGTTTTGCGGGACGGCATCCGACCGCAACAGCGACCCCGCCGTTCAGGGCTTCTCTACAGTGTTGAACTCACGTCTTCCCTGACACCCCGACCAATCAATTGCGGATCGCTCTGGCGCCGCCCCAATCTCGCCCAGGCCAACCGAGCGAGCAGTGCGTGACGCTGTTTCCGTTCACTTGCATCGGAAAACCCTCGTTGTGCCTATGGTCGATGTCGATGCAACGGCCGGCACGGTCGCCGGCGTCGATGAACGCCTGGCCGATGTCGTCGTCATCGTGACGATGATCGGACAGGTTGCGGGCACGCCAAACTTTCGCGGGAAGGGGGGGTGGCTTCGATGCACGAGATGCGCGCGGGGACGACTGCCAATGTTGACGGGGACAAGGATCAAGTGGGCGTCCCGGTTGCCACCAACCCCGACGCGCTGCACCGCGACAAACAGATCGCCCTGGTCGGACAACTCAACGACCTCATCGCCGCAGCGGCGAACGTTGCCGAGCTGGAGCAACGCACTGAGGGGGCGATCGGCCGAGCGTGCCGGGTACCTGGGAGTTGTGGGGAGACGGCCACGCAAACGAAGATCTGGTTTGAGGTGCCCGGGCCGAGATCGCGCGGCTATGTCAGTGACCGGATCATGGGCGCGCGGTCTTCCCCGGGGCGCGCACGTCCCGGATCCGATTTGGTTCCACAGCACACGAACCTTGATCGCCAATCATCCACTATGCCGGTCAATGGTCGCCGCCAGCGCCTCCTCCACATCGCGTAGCCGGTCTTTGCCGAACCACATTGCCTCGCCGATGAAAAAGGTGGGCGAACCAAACGTGCCGCGCGCCACGGAGCGCTCCGTCGAGTCCAACAAGGCCTGCTTGATCTCCGGCGTCTGGATCAGCGCGACGATCTGCTCCGCGTCGAGCCCCGATTGGCGCAACGCGGCGTGGTAAATGGCTGTGTCATCCATCTTTTTGGGTTCAGCCCACATGTGGCGGAACACCGCATCGACGTAGGCAGCAAAGCAGTCGAGACGAGCCGCCGCAACCGCGCCGCGCATCGCCATCAGTGTGTTCACGGGAAAGAACGGGTTGCGCTGGAACTGTGTGATTCCGTGGCGGCGGATGAAGCGATCCGTCTCGAGCTGTTCGTATTCCGGCTTGTTGCGGACCCCCTTCATGGTTTCGCCAGGTGGCCGATTGCCGGTTAACTTGAAAACACCGCCCAGCAGGACGGGGACGTATGCAAATTTCGCCCCCGCCCTCTGCTCGATGCCTGGAATCACCAGATGCGACAGATACGCGTTGGGGCTGCCGAAATCGAAATGGAATTCCACTGTGGTCATGACGTTCACCATTTCTCGCCAAAGGGCCGAATGGTCATCTCTGATGACCACGCATCG
>JASHVB010000191.1 GCA_030039695.1 Acetobacteraceae bacterium | reverse complement strand
GTCCATACGTATGTGTGTTATATTCCCTCCGTATTCGTCAACCAGAAAACCACCTGCTGGAGAACTCAAAAGTGCCCGATTTTACGTGGGAAACTGGCTTTCGCGACAGAAACTAGCTAAGCTAGTGGTCTTGGCAGAACTGCGCGATTTCGGCGGGGCCGTGGCGGGCGCAATCCAGTGCGAGGCACTGTCCCGATCGATCGGGCATCGGCCGTTGGCAAACTTCTCAAGGCAAGCGGATGGCACCGAGCGACTGTCGGGTCGTGCGTCACATAGCTGCGGCGGGTCCGGATTTCCGGTCGGCCCTGGCTCTAAAAAGGACGAGCGCCAACTGGCGCGTACCGGAACCCATAGCGGCTGGTCTCAATCCAGCGGCGCGATGTCAAGGCGAAACCGCTCGGCAGATACAAGGATAAGGAAGCGTTGCAGCGAGGCGGCACTATAGTCGTGTCCATAGTCACAGGCCGCTAGCCGTCGTGTGGGCACACCGCGTGGATTATGGTCCCACCCGTTGCAAGGTGAGCATGTAGACGCAGCTGGGCTGGTTCGACCACGCGCCGACCTCCAGACGTCCGACGAAGTTGTTTCCTTGGAACCGCCCCGTCAGCCATCCAACGCCGCGATGCATCTGTACTCCACCGCCTGCGTCAATCGTGCCACTATATCCGGCCCATTTGGCAACACTGTTGCGCACGTGGAAATCGGTAACCGTCTGCGTTCCCATGCACCGCCCGGCCCCGGTGAAAAGCACGTTGGAGGTGCCCTGATAGACGCCGTCGTGAGGACCGACTGCGCCCTGCACTTGCGCTGGCTGGCCTGGCACATTGGCCGGTGCTGGCGGGGTTTGCACGCGTACGCCAGATGGCGTGAAGAACGGTGTTGAACCGCTCTGCTCGGTACATCCGGCAAGCGTTAGAGACGTGCAGAGGAGAGCGAGGGTCACAATAGAAGCCTGAACGACGCTCGTCGGCATGGCATTCTTCCTCCTGTGCTGCTTGCCTCACCGATAAGTATCGAGGCATGGGCGGGAACGATCTCATCACCCGCGCGATGCGTCTCCACGGGTTGTCAATACCGCCTCCTCACGCCGGCTCTTTTGTGCGACCGATGGCAAGTCACAGCTTCCGTGTCAGTGGCTGATTCTAACTGCCACGCACTAATACGATACAATTTATCTCGGCTCCCGACAACACCAAATTGGCGAACTTAGTGGCGCACGTGTCTTAACCCATCCAGTAACAGGAGAATCCCCGGAAACCCGGGTCCGTACGGCCGCGTTTCGCGCACTTCTCCCTCATAGTGCGTGCAGGCCCGTCCGGGATCGTCTCTCAACACCAACCTTCGGTAGCTGCTCTTGCGTCGAATGACCTCCGGATCATCGCAGACATCGAGGGCCCATCGCCAACTGGACCAATCGCAATGCGGGCCTGTCTGTGTAGCCAGTCCGGTGCAACCTCGGCCAATTTGGTAATATCGTCGGTAGAGTGGCATTTGGGAGCGGCGGTCGATTCCCAGGTGGTCAGCTTGTGGCAAGGCTGATCGATGCATCGCATCAGGTTGCGTAACGACCAATGAGAGCAGCTCGAGAAACGCTTGCCAATGCGTTCTGGAGGCGTTTCGCAATCAAGCACATGCCTTGCATGTCACAAGACCGCAGCTTGACCAGATAGCCTGGTCCGGCGACATAGGGCAATCCGGGTACGCGGTGTGGTCCCAGTGAGTATTTCTGTCGGCATCGTTGTAGGGTGCCTGCTGTACGTGAGCCGACACTGGTCCGGATCATGGGCCATCGATGCTCTGACTGCAGTAGAGGTTCCGGCGTAGGCCTGACGATGACTCAACCTCGTCATCCCCTAGCGATTCGTCCAGCACACCGACATCGTGTGAACCGCGTCGCCAGCGACCTCGTAAGTCGATCCCCTCATCGATTCCTTAGCTTGGATTTCAACCACAGCATCGGAGGCTGAACCGATGGGCCTGCTTGGTATCCTGATCGGGCTCTTGCTCCTGATCGCACTGGCCTATCGAGGCTGGAGCATATTGTTACTCTCTCCCGTGGCGGCCCTGATCGCAGCAGCCGCTTCCGGGGAGCCGTTGCTCGCCAATTGGACGCAGACGTTCATGGGCAGTGCGGCACATTTTCTGGCGCAATTCTTCCCACTGTTTCTGCTCGGTGCTCTGTTCGGCAAACTGATGGAAGACAGCGGTTCGGTCTCGGCTATCGCAGCTTTCGTCACAGAACGGCTGGGGGCGCGGAGGGCGGTACTCGCGGTCGTGCTTGCTGGCGCCCTCGTCACCTATGGAGGAGTGAGCCTCTTCGTCGCATTCTTCGTGATCGCTCCCATGGCACAGGCCATGTTCCAGGCGGCAAACATACCGCGCCGTCTCATGCCCGCTGCGATCGGGCTCGGCACCTGCACCTTCACGATGTCCGCAATGCCCGGAACGCCGTCCATTCAGAATGCCATCCCGATGCCATTCTTCGGCACAACCCCGCTGGCGGCGCCGGGCCTCGGTATCATCGCCTCGATCATCATGCTCGGGTTTGGCCTGTGGTGGCTTGCCCGGGCGGAAGCCCAAGCCCGTCGGTCCGGGGAGGGCTTTGGCGAGGGGCCGGGTGCTCGGGCAGACGAAGCGGCCGAGGACGTGGTGATACGCGAGCGGGCAACAGTGACTCGCGAATTTGATCCGATCGAGATCCATCGTGGCCGTCAGGTTGAAACGGCCCCGCCGATCGCAGCGGCTTTCTTACCGCTTGTCATCGTGATCACTGTGAACGTGCTGATGTCGGCGATTGTTCTGCCGCGCCTCGATGTTTCGTTCCTGGCCGAACCACGCTGGGGTGGAACATCGCTGTCGGCGGTCGGCGGCGTGTGGGCGGTCATCGTGGCGCTTGGTGCCGCTATCCTCACGCTCCTTATCGTGAGCGGCCGGCGACTTCCTGCATTGCGCGAAAGCATGGATTCGGGCGCCAACGCGTCGGTATTGCCGGCCATCAGCGTCGCCAGCCTCGTTGGCTTCGGTGCGGTCGTCGCTGCAATGCCCGCTTTCACCATGGTCCGCGATTGGGTCTTGTCGATTGGCGGCGGTCCGCTGGTATCGCTGGCCGTCGCAACGAACGTGTTGTCCGGACTGACGGGCTCGGCCTCGGGTGGGCTCACGATTGCTCTGGACACGCTCGGTGATACCTATCTGCGCCTGGCGCAGCAGACCGGCATCAGCCCCGAACTGATGCATCGTGTCGCGGTGATCAGCTCGGGCACACTCGACATGCTGCCTCATAATGGCGCGGTGGTAACCCTTCTGGCAGTGTGCGGATTGACCCATCGGGACAGCTACTTCCATTTGGTCATGGTGGCTGTTGTGGGTGTGCTGGTCGCCTTGGTGGGTGTGATCGTGCTCGGGACTGTTTTCGGCTCGTTCTAGGGACGGCAGAGATGGCAAAAACCAAAATAGCAATCGCCTGCCAGGGCGGTGGAAGTCAGACGGCATTCACAGCGGGCGCGCTGAAAGCACTGTGTGACGCGCAAGTCAGAGACGAGTTCGAGATTGTCAGCATCAGCGGCACTTCCGGCGGTGCGATATGCGCAACTCTCGTGTGGTACGCTCTCGAGAAGGACGAGACCCCCGCATGGCGCCGCCTGATGGACTTCTGGCAGGCTAACACCGCTCAGGGGTTGCTCGAGGATTTATTTAATAACTTCGTCGTCGGCTCGCTTCGAATGGTCAATCGCGGGTTGCTACCCACGTTGCAGCTCAGCCCCTCATCACCTCTGTTACAGAATATGATGTCCTTGGCGACCATTGGTCATCGGGAAGTCTTCCGGGATTTTCGTGCACTGCTTGAATCGCATATTGACTTTGACGAAATCGCATCGTGGGGACCACGTAAGAAGCGGCCCATACTGATGATCGGTGCCGCGAACGTGAGCACGGGCAAGCTGACAAAATTTATCTCCTTCCATCACCCTATCCGGGTGGAGCATATCCTCGCCTCGTGTGCGGTACCCAACATCTTCCCGGCAGTGATGATAGATGGGTACGCATACTGGGACGGCCTGTTTTCGGACAACCCGCCTCTCCAGGAGCTGATCCGGCCGGACAGCGTCGGAGCCGAGAACCTTCCTGAGGAAGTCTGGCTGATAAAGATCAATCCCACCACATGCGAAAGAGTGCCGGAACTGCCTGATGATATCGTGGATCGGCGCAATCAGCTGGAAGGCAATATCTCGCTTTTTCAGCAATTGCGACATCTTGAGATGATCAATGACATGCTGTTACAGGATGCCTTTCGACCGGACTACCTGGCGCGATTCGACATCAAAGCGCCCATTCGCATTCCCAGATCGTTTCCAACGGATCCTCATCGAGGGTATCACATCCCCTGCATCGAGATTCCGGAAGCACTGCAGAATACGCTGGATTTCGAGAGCAAGCTCGACCGCAGCTCGTCGAACATCGAACGCTTGATAGCAGAAGGCGAAAAGAGCGTCGGGAGGTTTCTGCAAGAACGAGCGGCGGCAGTCTCGAGTCGGACCTCGTCACACAACGGCGCACGCCGGTAAAGGATCCTCTTTCTTGTTATCGCCATGCTACGCCATGTTGCTTGGCCGACGGTGCTCTTCGAGGCGGAGTGGCTACCGCGGATCGCCCGCGGGTGCATAGCACTGCGGGCGGCCACCGCCAGTCTGCCCGGCGGCCCGCGCATTCATCGTCGCCATCTAGAGCGCGTGGCGGAGCACGCGAGCATGGCGCCTCAACGGCTTGTGCGACACACATACGACGGTGACAATCTGCTCACGCTGGTGTTATGCACAAATGTCGAATGGCCGGCTCGGCGATGCCTAAACCACCTTGCTTGCACACCTGCGCTCAGGAGAGAGGGGCACCATGCAGATCAAACTGCGTTATGCGGCTGCGGGTCTGACGGTACGGCTCGGCATTCTCGCTGTCGCCTTGGTGTCGCTCACTGCGTGTCACACTGACATTGCCGTACGAGCAAGTGCCCGAGCCATTGCAGAAGCTGCTGAAGCTCCAAATCCGCCGGATCGGGCCTTGGTATTGCAGATTCGCATCGAGACCCCGTCTGCTGACGCCTGCCATCAGGTGTCAAGTGCATTGCCGCAGCGCGCGAAGGCGTATGGGTTGGATGCCACAAACATCGGATGCGTCAATAGTGAGTTCGGACACTTCGTCGAGTTCAGCGCCAATGTTCCATTGATGCTTACCCCAAACAAGAGTGGGGTCATCAAAGGGCCGGTTCCGGATAACGTTTTGTTTCAGGCGTTCGTGGCTACATTTTCACATGTGATGAGAACAAGGAGGATGGGTACCGGCTATACCTTCACGTTACTTTACAACCAACCCTTGTTTGTTTCTTTGCAAGCGAATCTCTCGAAAGATGACCCGCTGCACGGGATTGACCTGTCCCAAATGCACCTGTCCCTTGATTTAGTGAACGACCTCACAACAAACGAAGTGGTACAAGTATCAAGTGCATTCGTAGATGGGGAGCCCATCGTGCATAGTAACTCTTATGCGCTTGGTCCGCAGCAATCCATCAACGCCGTTTTCTCGGATGTGGCCGTTGCTGATTTTGGGAAACGTCACTACATGACCCTGGCGTCTTTTTATCCTGCTGATTGACCGCAGGGCGCTGGCTGCGGCTGGTGCCAAATAAGGACTTTTGCTCAGTGACTGTTGTACGACTGCGTTCGAGAATTCGGAATGCGCGTCGCCCGTCGCGCGCGACGATCAGGCATGCACTGTGCTGATGGAAGCGGCAGCCGGCCAGGCCGTGTATGGGCCGCCGTCGTCGTCGGTGCAACTGACGTCGGCTTTGCGCACGGCAACAGCGCCATGGCCGTGGACGGCCTCGTTACCATACCTCGTTGGCGTTACTTCTCCGGTCCATAGAACAGTACCCAGACAGAAAAATCGTGGGAATTGTCCTGAAAACCATGTGGCACATGGGCAGCGCAAAAAAGCACGTCGCCCGCCGCTACCTCGGTCACCTCGTCCCTCACGCGATAGCGCGCCGCGCCCGAGGCGACAAAATAAATCTCATCCTTGCGGTGGGGCACCTGCGGCCCGTTGGTCGGCCGCGCGGCGAAGCGGACTTCCAAGTCGCCATCGACGAACACTTCTGCCGAGCGGCCTGGGGTTCTGGGCAATGCAAGCGCGCTGGCAAGCGAGACGGGGTGTGGCGTTCTGTTCATGACGGAGCTCCAGGTGCGACTGAAAGAAAACGCACAGATATGCGAACCGAATACGACGGCGGGAACTTGAGGGCGTCAACCTTGGCCCTCATGTCCTTTCACCGCGCGTTGCGCATTCAAAAACCTTTCGACCAGTTAGGCTGTCAGGCTTTTGCCGCGACCCGTTCGATGGCTGCTCCATCCGGACCTGTCCGGACGAGGGGTGCTTGGTCAGGGGTTCGTCGGCAGGCTGGAAGCCCGTAATTTCGCTATCAAGCCGCGAAAGATGGCCCGAATCGACCATACCACTGCCGAGCCGGTGCCGGACAAAGAATCACATCGGCCCGGAGCCGGGTAAAGCAGCGCCCAGCCGCTCCAACTTGTGTAATCGAAAGTCTGACGGGACGGTTACAAACGCCCCACCTGCGGCTATTGTGATCCTGAAGCCAGGGGAGGTGACTCGTGCGCCAGGAGATCCTCGACCAAATCCAGCAATACGTTCGGCCTTTTCGTGTCACGGATGGCGAAAGCTTCCAGCTGAAGAACTTCGACCCGGAAGACACGCGCGGCCTGCAGAAAATGAAAAAGGGTGACGCGACCGCGCTCCGGGCCAAAGTTGTGAAGTGGCTCGCGGAAGAGCAGGACATGCTCTATGCTCAGGAGCGTTGGTCGCTGTTGGTGTTGTTTCAGGCGATGGACGCCGCGGGCAAGGACGGAACAATCAAGCATGTGATGTCGGGTGTTAACCCGCAGGGCTGCCAAGTCTTCTCGTTTAAGCAACCCACGTCCCTCGACCTCAACCACGACTTCATGTGGCGTTACGTCAGCTGCCTGCCGGAACGTGGACGTATCGGCATTTTCAACCGCTCCTACTACGAAGAGGTCCTCGTTGTGCGCGTGCATCAGGCGATCCTGCGCGGGCAGAAGCTTCCACCGAAAGTCATCACCGATCGAATCTGGGATGAACGACTCGCCGACATCGCCCACATGGAAGACTACCTGACCCGCCAAGGGACCATCATCCTGAAGTTCTTCCTGCATGTCTCGCCGGGGGAGCAGCGAAAACGCTTAGTGGAACGCCTGAACAAACCGGAGAAGCACTGGAAATTCTCCTTGGCGGATATACGCGAGCGTCGCTACTGGGATGATTACATGCGCGCCTTCGAGGAGGCCATCCGCGCGACGGCGACGGATCACGCCCCTTGGTACGTTGTGCCCGCCGACAACAAGTGGTTCACGCGCCTCATTGTCGCGGCAGCGATCGTCGAGGCGGTGGAGAACCTCGACCTCAGCTACCCGAAGGTTGACGCCGCAAAGAGGGAGGAAATCTCCACCGCGCGAGCGGAACTGGCGCGCGAGGGGTAGCAGACCTAGGGTGGCGCGAGCGGTATGCTCGTTCCCAACCGTTTGATTGAGCATGGTGCAACAAGCGTCGGTCGGCACACCCGGCACCGCGAGGTAGGCACTCTGCGAAGTCATACGACGGAGCGTGGCTGCTCATCGAGGTTACTGTGGAGGGCGTATGTCGACAGCTGTCTCGGTCCTCGGCGGCGTTGGGCTGTTTTTGGTCGGGATGATCATTATGACCGAAGGGCTGAAAGCGCTGGCGGGCTCGTCGCTGCGCGCAGTCCTCACCAAGGCGACCGAGACCCCTCTGCGGGGTGTCGTTTGGGGCTCCATCGTGACGCTCCTCGTGCAGTCCTCCAGCGCAACGACAATGACGACGATCGGTCTCGTCAGCGCGGGTCTTCTCTCGTTCCCTCAGGGATTGGGCCTGGTTTTCGGTGCGAATGTCGGCACGACCGGCACCGGCTGGCTCATTGCGCTCATCGGTGTCCGAATTTCCCTGACCGCCGCAGCCCTTCCCATGATCTTTCTGGGCGCGATCACCAAGCTCCTGGGCAGCGGACGTGTGGCCGGCGCAGGCGCAGCACTCGCGGGCTTCGGCCTCGTGCTGTTTGGGCTGACGACCCTGCAGGAGGGCATGGGCGGAGTGGCTGAACGGCTCCATCCGTCCGATCTTCCCGCGGTTCTGGCAGGCCCTGGAACGTCGTGGTGGCTGGCCGCTCTCGGCGTGATTGCCCTGGTCGCCCTCGGCCTCGCGATGACGGCCGCGATGCAGTCATCGACCGCGGCCATCGCCCTCACCCTGTCCGCTTATCATGCGGGCGCTGTCGGCCTGGATCAGTCGTGCGCGCTGATTATCGGCCAGAACATCGGAACGGCGACCAGCTCCGCGATGGCAGCAATTGGCGCAAGCATCACGGCAAAGCGGTTGGCGCTGGCCTATGTCATGTTCAAGTTGATTGCTGCCGCGATCGCCCTGGCGCTCTTTTCCATGGTCACCCGCCTCCTCATCAGGGTCTCCGCGGTCGTTGACGGAGCGACGATTCTCGCTGCTTATCACACGGCATATAACGTCCTCGGTGTTGCTCTGCTGCTGCCGGCTATCCACAGATTCACACGATTGGTCGAGACCATCCTTCCCGAACGGGGATCGACGCTCACACGGTCTCTCGACCGTGCGGCATTGGACGCGCCGATTGCGACCGTCGAAGCGGTGCGTCGGACGATTGCACGGGTCCTTGCAAGCGTATGCGGAGCCGCCGAAACGGCGCTCAATTCCGCCAGCCGCACCGGGAGCGTCGGTCCGGTCATGAGCGACACGTCAAGGCTCGAAGTCGCCGACGCTCTACGCGACGCACAGGCGTTCATCGCCGAGGTGAGTGGTCCGCTCGAATCGGATGACGAGCGGGACCGGATCACGAGCACATTGCACGCGCTCGACCACCTCTATCGGTTGACCGAAGCCGCCGGAAGGGACGTGATGCTCGGCACCGGCGACGACGGTCTGGAGGAAGTGCGCGCCACGCGATTCTTCGTCGAGGCCATGCGGAATGCGAGGATCATCGCCGACGCGGTCGCCTCGTCGGTTGCGGATCGCACTCCCTCGGGCGACACCGAATCGCCGTGCATGCCGGACATTGGCCCCGATCAGTCGACCGCACCACCATCGCGGTCTCCCGACGTGGCTCTCGTTCATCTCAAGGAATGCGCCAGCGCTCTTGACGATCTCGAGCGTACCCAGCGGCGAGGAACGCTGAGCGCCGTCGGGGCAGGCACTCTGACCGTGGACAAAGCGATCGCGCGTACCGACGCCGTCCGGCATCTCGAAACGCTCGCACATCATACTTGGCGATGCGCCGCGCATCTCATCGATCGCAGTGCTTAGCACAGGCACGGGCTGTCTGCGAACGCGGCCCGTGACGGTCGAGGGCGTCCGAATGTGCAACTGCAACCATCATGCACCCGCCTCTGCCGCGTTGACGACCCGCTGTAAGCTGTTCGTGCTGCGGATGATCAATTTCTCTGCCTCCACCAAGAGGAAGAACACGAGGCCGCCGACAAAAAGCCATGGCCAAACTCGCAGCGGCACCGGCTCGTTGCCAAAGAGCGCCTGTAGCGGCGGGGCATACGTGAACAGGAGCTGAAGCACCACGACCGCGCCGATCCCGTAGGGCAGATACCTGTTTCCCATATGAGCCCGGACTGAGAGCGATGAGTCCAGGAGATAGCGGCTGTTCAAGAGGTAGAATACCTGGCCGATCGTGATCGTGTTGACCGAGACGGTCCGTGCAAGCGCATCCGAGGCGCCCTGTGACTTCATCCAGAAGAATGCGCACAATGTGTAGACGAGGAGCGCGAGTCCGACAAAGGTGATGCGCCAGATCCCGAATCGCGTCAGGATTGGCCGGTCAACCGCGCGGGGCTGGCGCTTCATCACATCCCCCTCGTGCGGCTCAAAGGCGATGACGAGGCTCAGCGCAACGGATGTCACCATGTTGACCCAGAGCACCTGCGGTGCCGTCATTGGAAACGCGAAGCCTCCAAAGATCGCAACCGCGATGACCAGCCCCTGAGCGACGTTCGTCGGCAACATGAAGAGGATGGCTTTCTCGATGTTGTTATAGACCGTGCGGCCCTCCTTCACCGCCGCGGTGATCGAGGCGAAGTTGTCATCAGCCAGAATCATCTCGGCCGCTTCCTTCGTCACCTCAGTGCCCTTGATGCCCATCGCTATGCCAATATCCGCTTTCTTTAGCGCCGGCGCGTCATTCACGCCATCGCCGGTCATGGCGACGATCTGGTTATTCGCCTGGATCGCCTTGACGAGCCGGAGCTTATGCTCGGGACTTGCGCGCGCGAAGACGTCGACATCACGAACCTGCTCTTGCAAGGTCGCGCTATCCATGGTTTCGATCTCAGACCCCGTGATCGCTGTCTTGCCATCACCAATGCCGAGCATCTGAGCGATGGCTGCGGCGGTGATCCTGTGATCGCCGGTTATCATCGTGACGCGAACGCCACCGCCGGCGCACTCGCGCACGGCTTCGATGGCTTCTTTGCGTGGAGGGTCAAGAAGTCCGACCAAACCTAGCATGACCATATTCCGCGGCAGGTCCGCCGGCCCCAGGTTGCCCGATGCAAGCGTAGGGCTCTCAAGCCACGCCAGCGCAAGAACCCGTTCACCTCGGCGGGCGAGACGGTCTGATGCCTCTTGAAAGTATTCCTTATTGATTGACGCGAGTTGCCTGTCCCCGATTTGCTGGCGGTCGCAAGTTTCGAGGATGACTTCGGGCGCCCCTTTGACGAGCAGCATCTGCTCTCCGCCACCGCCCGAATGTAGGGTGGCCATGAACTTGTGCTCGGACTCAAATGGGATCGCGTCGACACGCGGAAAAGCACGCCGCTCAACAGCCCGATCAAGCCCGAGCTTCGCCGCGAACGGATAGAGCGCGCCCTCGGTGGGATCGCCCTCCAATTTCCATCCTTCCTGTTGAGCGACGAGCTCGGCATCGTTGCAGAGTATGGACAGGCGGCCCATTTGGGCGAGGACCGGCTCTCCGTCCACCCGCTGGCCGCCCTTCCTGATCTCTCCTTCGGACGCGTAGCCGTCGCCGGTTACTTCATAATCCGCCCCCGCAGTAACGGCCGACACGACCATCATCTCCATCAATGTCAGCGTTCCCGTCTTATCCGAACAGATGCGCGATACGGATCCCAGGGTTTCAACCGCCGGCAGACGCCGCACGATC
>JASHVB010000190.1 GCA_030039695.1 Acetobacteraceae bacterium | reverse complement strand
GGTCCGGGGCGTAAGAGCAATACTCTTCGCCAAGCCAGTCGTTGTATGCGCGGATGACCGCACGATAGACCTCGTCATGCGCGATGTTGCGCCAGAACACCGGGCCGGCGACCATCGCGGCGAACAGAATCTCCGCGTCCATGCCGTCCTGATCTTGCTCGCGCACGCGTTGTTCCGGGCTGCCAGTACCGGCGGCGTCGGTGACTTTGATGCCGAACGGTTGCCAGGTGCCGGGCGCATGTCCCGCGCGGAGGTCGAGGAAATTGGCCTCCAGCAACGGCTGGCCCTCAATCATCAGCGCATCGCCACCCTCCGGCAGATGCACGGTGTGCGGGGCCCGGTCGCGGTACTTTGCTGGCACGCGATGGGTCCACCGTTCCGGCGGTACTTCGAGATGCCCATCGGCGGATAGCAGGTTATATTGCCTGGCCATTGCGCCCTCCCGTTGCTTTGTCCGGGTAGCTTAAGACGGACGGCAGAGGTGTCCAGAGTGCGGCGAGGCTGCGTCGTTACCGGGGGATAGCAGCAACCGTTACCGGCGGGGCGACTGGTGCTGGGCCTGCGGCTTCTCCTTCGTCGGGTTCCACATCGCTGAACAAACGCGACCGGATGACCACAATTGTGGCTGGTCGTTCATGCTTGGTTGCGCCTGCAAAGAACAGCCACCTGTTCTGGTATCGCCACGGCAGCGGTTCCGCAGCCGACCTGGTTCCATGCGCCGCGGAACGCGCCATTGACCTGGATCAACTTCGCCCTATCAGTAACGATGGGACGTGTTTCTCGCCGTGCGCGTCGCCGTGACGCGCGATGTAGGCGTATCTGGTTCGGTGGGCGCCGAGCGCCGCCCCGGTGTTGGAAATGGAACGGTAAACCTAACGTTGACGCCAGGGGAGCCCTTCCGCCTTCCATCCCGCCATTAGGCCGCGATGGCCGTCCGCATCGGGTGCGCCCTCGAACCCGTCCGCGACGTTGTACGCGTTCGGGAAACCCGCGTCCTGCGCAGCCTGCGCGGCGGCATAGCTGCGCTGGCCGCTGCGGCAGATGAAATAGATGTGGTGTTCCGGCGTGAAGCCTGCCTCCTTCAACTGATCGACGAAGGCGCCGTTGCGCGCCATCGTCGGGTAGACCTGCCACTGGATCGGTACCACCTGCTTTCCAGCCGATGAGAGATCAGGCAGACCGACGAAATTCCATTCCGCGTCGGTGCGCACATCGACCAGTTGCGCCTGCTGATTGGAACGCAGGGCTTCCCAGACCCGCCGGGGCGGCACATTGTCAACCATCTCGGAACCCTTTCGCTGCATGAGGATGCGATGACCCGCTTGTATCATGGTTCCCGCTGGGACGACGATCTGGCTGCCGCGATCGGCAACACGCCATTGGTCAAATTGCGTCGGGCGTCGGAAGCGACTGGCTGCAACATCCTCGGTAAGGCAGAATTCATGAGCCCCGGAGGCTCGGTCAAGGACCGCACCGGCCTTTTCATCATCGAGGACGCGGAACAGCGCGGTGTGCTGCAACCTGGCGGCACCATCGTCGAAGGCACCGCCGGCAACACCGGCATTGGCCTGACCCTGGTCGGTAATGCCCGCGGCTATCGCAGCGTCATTGTGATGCCTGAGACGCAGAGCAAGGAGAAGATCGACTTCCTGCGCATGATCGGCGCCGATCTGCGGCTGGTGCCGGCAAAGCCGTATCGTGATCCCGGCAACTACGTGCATGTGTCGCGGCGCATGGCGGAGGAGATGGGCGGCGTCTGGGCCAATCAGTTCGACAACGTGGCTAACCGCGTCGGCCATGAACGAACGACCGGCGTGGAAATCTGGGAACAGACCGACGGCAAGGTGGACGCCTTCACCTGTTCGTGCGGCACCGGTGGAACGCTGGCCGGCGTGGCCATGGCGCTAAAGGCGCGCAAGCCGTCGGTGCGCATCGTTCTGGCCGATCCTGAAGGCAGCGGTCTCTACGGCTGGATCAAAAACAACGACCTCTCGATCCAAGGCAGCTCGATCACTGAGGGCATCGGCAATTCCCGCGTCACGGCCAACCTGGAAGGGGCGCCGATCGACGACGCGGAGCGCATTCCGGACAGGGAGGCGCTGGACTGGATTTATCAGGTGTTGATTCACGAAGGGCTGTCGGTTGGCACATCGTCCGGGATCAACATTGCCGCGGCGGTGCGGGTGGCCATGTCGCTCGGTCCCGGCCACACGGTCGTGACGATCCTCGCCGACGGAGGGTCACGTTATCAGTCGAAGCTGTTTAATCTGGAGTTTCTGCGTTCGAAGAACCTGCCGCTGCCGAGGTGGATGGTCGCATAGTACGGTGCCGTGACACCTCGGCCCTCCGCCTCATCGCATGGCTCGACCCGGCCATCGACGCACCAACCACGCGTACAGTAACGGTTCCTCGCAGCTACGCATTTCAGATGACCAGCCCACCATTCACGTGCAAGATTTGCCCGGTGATGTAATTCGCTGCCGGCGACACAAAGAATGCCACAGTCGCCGCGACATCCGCAGGCGATCCAATACGGCCGAGTGGAATGCGCGCCGTTTGCTGCGCGAGTACGGCTGGGTCGATGGCGCGGTGGGCGCCCGCATCCTTACGAATGAATCCCGGGACGACGGCATTCACAGTCACGCCGGATGGTGCCAATTCGATCGCGAGTGCGCGCACCAGCGCCTCGAGCGCGGCCTTCGCGGCTGCGGACGCCGGGAACACCGCGATGTCCGGGCGAAACGTGTGCGCAACGAGACTGGAAACCGCGACCACGCGCTGGTTGCGGCCGGCGCGCAGATGGGGCATCGCGGCACGGGCGAGTCGGAAGAATGCGCCCTGGACGGCTTCGACTGATGCCTGCATGGCCGCGTCGCTCAGTGACGAGATCGGCGTGCGGTCGGCAAAGCCGGCGTTGCTGATCAGTACGTCCAAGCCGCTGAGCCGTTCCACGGTCTCCGCAACCAGAGCGTCGGCAGTACCGGCCTCGGCAAGATCGCCCAAGGCGACAGCGGTTTGGGCGCCCTTGCGACGCAGTTCGGCCGCAACGGACTCGATGCCGTCGCGGTTGCGGCGCGTGTGCAGCACCATCGCCGTGTCGGGCGACGCGAGCGCGCGGCCGATCGCGGCGCCAATGCCGCTTGCAGCGCCCGTAACCAGGATGCGGGTTCGCTCTGCCACGGCTCTGTCTCCGGTGATCTGCGGGATCAGTTGCAGCATTAAGCGGACGGAAAGCACTTCGGGGCAAGGTGCCTGCGATCAATCGGGACGAACGGCACAGGCATGCACCCGAGGAGCGCGCAGCGAGTGCTGGAGGAGTGAGCGATCATGTGCAATCCGAAGCCGCGTGGATCTCGGCAGATCAGGTGGAGGCTCATATTGGCGACATGAGTGAGGGCAGGGAACGCGGTCGTAGTCCATTGCCACCGGTTTCGTGGTCGTGGCGGTCGTCATCGCTGTTCTTACTAACGGGTAGGCCTGATTCCGGATTGGTGTCGGCATGCGCGAGATCATCGGCGCGACGGAGAGAGAATAGGTCCACCCACAGGCTCCCTCGGTACAGTCCGAGCAATTGCAGAAGCTAGAGCCCTTCCAGATTCTGACACCGCTTGACCCTGTCGCGGCCTGACGCCCAGTGTTCATTTTACGCCATTGCTCGGGAGGATCGCACCATGGCAAAAGACAACGGCAGCGGACCCAAGCGTCTGCGTTCCCGCCGCTGGTTCGATGAACCGGCCGATCCTGCGATGACGGCGCTCTATCTCGAGCGCTACATGAATTACGGCATCACACCCGATGAGTTGCGAGGCGGCTACCCGATCATTGGCATCGCCCAGACCGGATCCGATCTGTCTCCCTGCAACCGACATCACATCGAGCTGGCGTCGCGCGTACGCGACGGCATCCGCGCTAGCGGCGGCGTGCCGTTGGAATTTCCGCTGCATCCGATACAAGAGACCGGGAAGCGACCCACGGCAGCGCTCGATCGCAACCTGGCTTATCTCGGGCTGGTGGAAGTGCTGCACGGCTACCCGATTGACGGGGTGGTGTTGACCACCGGGTGCGACAAGACCACGCCTGCCTGCCTGATGGGTGCGGCGACCTTGAACATCCCGGCCATTGTGCTGTCTGGCGGGCCGATGCTGGACGGCTGGTGGCAGGGCCGCTTGTCTGGGTCCGGCACGATCGTTTGGGAAGGCCGCAAACTCTTCGCTGAGGGTAAGATCAACTACGAAGAATTCATGCAGATGGTGTCATCATCGGCACCGTCTGTGGGCCATTGCAACACGATGGGCACCGCTACGTCGATGAACTCGCTGGCAGAGGCGCTCGGCATGTCGCTGCCCGGCTGCGCGGCGATCCCGGCGCCGTACCGCGAGCGTGGCTGGATCGCTTATGAAACCGGCAAGCGCATCGTGGAAATGGTAAAGGAGAACCTGCGCCCGTCCGATATTATGACCAAAAAAGCGTTCGAGAACGCGGTGGTCGCCGCAGCCGCACTGGGCGCGTCGTCAAACTGCCCGATCCACATGGTGGCGATCGCGCGGCATATGGGCGTGGACCACTCGCTGGATGACTGGCAGCGGTTGGGTCCGGAGATTCCACTGCTGTGCGACGTGCAGCCGGCGGGACGGTTCCTCGGCGAGAAATTTCATCGTGCTGGCGGCGTGCCCGCGGTGATGAAAGAGCTGCTGAAGGCGGGCAAGCTGCATGGGGACGCGATGACCGTCACCGGAAAGACGCTGGCGGAGAATCTGCGCAATGTGCGGGAGGGCGACCGCGAAGTGATCCGCGCCTACGACAAGCCCATGCTCCCCGCCGCCGGATATGTCGTCATGTCCGGCAATCTGTTCGATTCAGCGGTGATGAAGATCAGCGTCATCGATCAGGATTTTCGCACGCGCTTCCTGTCCGATCCGGAGCATCCGAACGTGTTCGAAGGCAAGGCGATCGTGTTCGAAGGGCCTGAGGATTATCATCATCGCATCGAGGACCCCGAACTCGGCGTGGAAGACCAGGCGGTCCTGATTATCCGTAACTGCGGGCCGGTCGGCTATCCGGGCAGTGCCGAAGTGGTGAACATGCAGCCGCCGGCCTCAATGTTGACGCGGGGCATCCTGGGGCTGCCAACCATGGGAGATGGACGGCAATCCGGTACGTCCGGCTCGCCATCGATCCTGAATGTCTCACCGGAGGCGGCGGTCGGCGGTGGGTTGGCGCTGCTGCAGACCGGCGACCGCGTTCGCATCGACCTCAACACGCGCCAGGTGGACGTGTTGCTGCCGCCGGGCGAGCTGGAGGCCCGTCGCAAGGCGTGGACGCCGCCGGAGCTGGCGAACATGACGCCCTGGGAGGAGATCTACCGGTCCATGGTCGGTCAGCTCGCCACCGGCGCATGCTTGGAACCGGCGACGCTGTATTTGAACGTGCTCGAGACGCGGGGCGAGTCACGCAACAACCATTGATCGTTCCTCCGACCCGCGATCACAAAATGCTGTGTAGACGCTGGTGGACGCGGCGCTTAGACCCCGATTCAGCGTGCAATGTGCAGGAGTCGATTCGTGTCCCGATTCGTTCTGACCACCATGACTGCGACCGCGCTTGTCCTGTCATTGGCAACCGCCAGCTCCGCCGCCAGCGTCCCCCTGGCAACCATTCCACTTTTGGCGTCGCAAGCCACCGGCGCTACGCCTGTGGATTACTACTACAACCATCACCATTACCATCACCGGCGTTGGGACAAGGAGCATCACCGCTGGCACTACTACTGAGGTTGCGGGCTGGGTTCTCCGGGCGATGTTCCGGCGGAGTTAGGCTGGGAGCCGGCGCGGGTCGGGCCTGAACCGTGGTTAGACGTCTCCGCGGCAGGAGTTGGGTCGGGTGATTGACCGACTCTGCTGCGGGGACGACCATGCGTGTGTGGTCCGCTATCGTGCCAATCTCGGGAGGATGCGGCGATGCGCCTCGCCATCTGGTCCACCACCACGCCGCGCGAGAACTCGACCCATGCGGAAATGTTTCGCCGTCAACTTGACGAAGTGGAACTTGCGGAACGCATTGGCATCGATCAGATCTGGTTCTTTGAGCACCACCTGATTCCGACCGCCCCGGTACCCTCGCCCAACCTGCTGATTGCCGCGGCCGCGCAGCGCACCAGCCGCATTCGCTTCGCCAGCATGGTCAACATCCTTCCGTTCCGGCACCCGCTGCTGGTCGCGGAGGAAGTCGCGATGCTCGACAACCTCACCAACGGCCGTTTCGACATGGGGCTCGGCCGCGGCCTGCGTCCGCCGGAGTTTGCCGCATTCGGCATCGACCAGCAGGCGTCACGCGAGATGTTCCTGGAAGCGTTCGACATCATCTGCCGCGTCTGGGCCGACGAAATCTTCGAGCATCGCGGCCGATACTGGACGACGCAGAAGAACGGGCCGCTGTCGCCACCGCTGGTGCAGCGTCCGCATCCACCGTTCCTGGTCAGCGCACAGAGCGAAGAATCGCTGCGCTGGGCGGCTGAGCACGACATTCCGTTCGCGCAGATCGACTCGCTCATCGACCAGGCAAAGCGGGATGCGGCGTCGTATCGCGACGTTCAGACCGCGCATGGCCAAGCGCCCGCGCCGCGGCTTTATCTGATGCGGGAGATCTACATCGCCGAAACCGACGCCCGCGCCCGCGACGAAGCGCATCCTTGGCTGCTGCAATACTGGGACCTGTGGAACCGCTATACACAATTCTCGCACGGTGGCCGGTTGCCCGATAGCTACGATTTCTGGCGGAAACAGGCGCCGATGCTGCACGCGATGTCCTTCGACGAAACCGTTGCGAACGACATGGTGATTCTCGGCAGCCCTGAAACCGTGGCCAACGCGATCCTCCGGCTCGCGGATCAGGTCGATCTGATGGGCCTCGCGCTGATCTTCAAACTTGGCGCGATGCCGTACGAGATGGTCGAGCGCTCCATGCGTGCGTTCGGCGAAGGGGTGATGCCACGCATCCGGCATGTCCTCGACCGACATGCTTCACTCGGGCGCGCAGCATAGCGCTCTCTGGCTGGCCTTTGTCCGATGTAGCCGATTGCCCTAGCATCCGCCCGCCACACAGGAAGGGGAGGACCATCGATGATCGTCGAGATGCGTACCTACACGCTGCAGCCCGGCACGCTGGCTGAGGTCGAGAAGCGCTTCGGCGCCTCGCTGCCGGCACGCGAGAAGCACTCAAAGCTCGCGGCGTTCTGGCACACTGAAATCGGTCAGTTGAACCAGATCATCCATGTCTGGGCTTATGACAGTTTCGAGCACCGCGCCGCCATCCGTGCCGCCGCTCAAAAGGAGGAAGGCTGGCCGCCGCCAATCAGCGAGTTCGTCGTCTCGCAGCAAAGCGAGGTGTTCCACCCCGCGCCCTTCTCTCCACCGCTCGAGCCGCGGCAGATCGGTCCCTTGTTCGAAATCCGCCAGTACACGCTGACACCCCGCTCCATCCCCGGGTTGATCGAGCGCTGGTCAGAGAAGATTGAAGGCCGGCAGAAGTTCTCGCCGCTCGTCGCCGGTATGTATTCGGAGTTCGGCGCGCTCAACAAGTGGGTGCACATTTGGGCCTACAAGGACCTGAACGACCGTGCCCGCGTCCGCGCCGAAGCCGCTGCGACGGGTCAGTGGCCCGCGCGCAATCCACCCGGAGTAGTGGTAAAGCAGGAGAACGCGCTGGTCATGCCGTCATCATTCTCGCCGATCCGCTAGGTGCTCGGGTCATCCCGAGGAGCGTAGAATCCAAGCGTCATGGTCGGGTTGGCCCCGGCCATGACGCGTAGCGTTCGCGTCGGACCACCAGGACGGACCCACGGCCCCTATCCCCATTGGCAGTCGCCGGGCCCGACACTGCGCCTGTACGCATCCACAGTTTTTTTGCAGAACGGCGGCATCGCTTATATCTGCGGCTTGCGCGCGGTTGTGCACGCTGGGCGCTATCATGAGTGCCGTCGGTGGCTGAGCAGCGCTCGGGGCCGCGAACGCTGAGTGGGCGATCGTGGAGCGGGTGCTGCACACCGCCGCGACGGATGGGATTAGCGAGGCTAACTCGACCGCCTCCGTTGCGCGATCGATCGCCGCATGTCGGAAGCTTCGTCGTTGGCAGGATGGCTCGCCGGGAACGCGGCCGCCGTTGGCCTGCTGGAGAGTGCCGTGCCGGATGATGACTCCGAGCGCTCGCGCCGTCGCGGCGTCACGGTCACCGACCGGACCAAGCTCGGCATGGCTCTGGAATGCGCCGCATCCGGTCGGTCGGCCGGATGCCAGGGCACGATGGATCGTTGGGTTGCTGAACTCGGCCGGCGCCTGGCACTCGATGCGGTGGAGGCGCGCATACTGGCGCCGGCGCTGCACTATCGGCTCGACCGGCGCATCGAAGGGCTGTGTGTGCGCATCGGCAATTGCGGCCGGCGCCAGTGCCGCTCACGTTCGATCACCGCGTCGATGGTGACCTCGCCGTTGGTTATCTGTTGCATGCTGGCCGTTCCGCTGACCTCGATTCGGGCTAATAAGCATTGTCGGTCCGGGCCAGTCGCAGCAGCCTCGGCCATGCCTACTCTGCCAACTGGGGGTGGCCGACCGAGAAGCTGCGCGCTGCGAGGAGCACGGGAAGCAGCTGCATTCCTGCTTTTGATAGCTGGTATTCAACATGCAGGGGTTTCTCGCCGAAATCGGTTCGCTGGATGAGCCGATCGGCCTCAAGTTCACGAAGATGCTGCGTGAGCATCTTTTGCGAGATGCCGGGAATATCCCTCCTAAGTTGGGAGGTGCGAATTGATGGATCGGCGTAGAGGCGGAAAAGGATCGGCAGCTTCCAACGGCCTTGGATCATCCGCGCTACACGGGTGACGTGTGCGACCGAGCCCTCTGGCCCAAGACATTCGCTTCGTTCATCGATGGGCACTTTTAGGTGCCTACTTGTCTCGTCCATCGCTGCGATCGACCTAAGCCTGTATCGGCATCATTCTATGGGGCTTAGGCGTGGATTTGCAATTGAACGGTACGACGGCGCTGGTCACCGGCAGCAGCAAGGGGATCGGAGAAGCCATCGGCCGGACGCTCGCTCGGGAAGGGGCAGTGGTGGTCGTCCACGGTCGCAACAAGGCGCAGACCGAGCTAGTCGCGAACGACATCATCGCTAACGGTGGCCGCGCTCACGCCGTCGTTGGCGATCTCACCGACGACGATGCGGTGGCCCGACTGGTCAATGACGCGGAAAGGCTCGTTGGTCCTATTGCCGTGCTGGTCAACAACGCTGGTGGTTCAGCCGGCTCGAGGGAAACTTGGGGAACCGCACGGCCGGACACGTGGATGTCCTCGTTTGACCGCAACGTGCTTGCAGCGTTTAGGGTCGCCAATCGCCTTCTGCCCAAGATGCAGCAAGCCAAGTGGGGGCGGATAATCAACATCTCCAGCCTCGCGGCGACGATGACGCCTCCATCCGCACCGGACTATTCGGCGGCCAAGGCAGCGATCAACGCCATGACCGCTTCGATGGCAAAGGCTGTGGCTGCTGACGGGGTGACGGTCAACGCGGTCTCCCCCGGCACAGTCCATAGCGCAACGCTCGAATCGCGGTTTCGGGAAGTGGCAGCAGGGAAAGGGGTCGGGCCCCAAGCACCATGGGAAGAGGTTGAGCGGGCCGTGCTGGCGATGTTCGCGCAGGTCCCGGTGGGCCGGGTAGGCAGGCTCGATGAAATTGCTGACGCGGTCGTCTTCCTCGCCAGTCCGCTGGCCGGATACATCACCGGGACCAACCTGCGCGTGGACGGTGGCCTCTCGCCTATCCTCTAGCTTGCGTCGCTGCCGGACGGCGCGACGTTCGAACGGTTCCTGCAGCCGATGGGTGCCGGCAATGACAGCCGCAGCCGCCTTCGTCTGCGCGGGCGCGCCGCCTGGGCGGGGACCCTGCTTGCCGGCCCGGACCTGGCGCGGGAGGGGGATGTCGCCCTGATCCGGGAAGGCGCGTTCACGCCGATCCATGTGCGGCCAGCGGCTGGCGACGCCATGGCAGCCACCGAGCGCATCGCCGCCGACGAGCGTGTCGCTGCTTGACTGCCGGCGAGCCGGGTGGCAGGCGGATGCGTCACCGTGAGCGAGCATGCTCGTCCCAACACCCACGACCTAACGACGCAGACCCAATCGTCCGATACGGAAGCGCCACGAGTGGTGATATTGGACAGACCTCGAGATGACGTGGCAGAAGAAGTCCCGCATCACACTCTGTCGAACGACGAGTAACCACAGGGTCTACGACGACATGAGCGAGGCAGTTTTTCGCGAAATCCAGCAGCGCATGCCTTGGAACGGCCTCTCTGACCATCCAGGGCTTTCGTAGGCGATGCGCCGCGGCAACTTGCTGTTGGTGTTCGTGAACACGGTTTGCGCGTCGGACGGCGAAGGCGAGGTGGCTAGTGATTGGATCCATCGTTGAGACGGCACGACCAAGCTCACCGCCGGTCATCATCGGATCTACGAGGTCAACGGCTATTCTGCACCAAACCGCCAGCACATACTGGATTCAGACCGTCAGTGCCACCGGATCTTCTGTGGCCGATCGTTGCGTCGCCCATCATCAATGACAAGACCGGCGCGCGACGCTCGCCCCATATACCGTCCGGCCGCGTGTGGCGGCCCTTCTGAAGTGTCATCGTGAGGTGTCAAATGCTCTGTGGTTCCTTCCGGGCGCCCACCATCCGCCATGCGGCAGGGCTAAAATCCGCTTTGGTCGTCGCTGCGTTGCTCGCGGTGACCGTTTGGTGGATGCCCGCGGCAAACGCCGCCGCCCCGGCGGGCTGCGACGTGCCGCGCGCCGTCACACATGCGCTGCCGGCCGTGGTCAAAATACTGGCCGTTCGGGGCGTAAACGAGAATGGCCGGCCCTCCGGCATCCAATATTTCGTCGGCACCGGCATCATCGTCGACCCGAGCGGCATCATCGTTACTAATCAGCACGTCATCCAGGATGCCGCGGTCGTCCGGGTGACCTTTCAGGACAAGACGCAGGTTCCCGCCTATCTGTTGGGGGCCGCGACGCTGGTTGACCTTGCTTTGCTGAAAGTCGATGTTCACAAACCGCTGCCGACCCTGTCGTTTGCCGATAGCGACAAGCTCCAAATCGGCCAGTCTGTTATCGCGGTGGGGAACCCGATCGGGGTTGGAACGTCAGTCAGCACTGGCAGCGTCAGTGCGGTAAACCGTAACCTGATGCGCACGCCATTCGACGATTACATCCAGACCGATGCCTCGATCAATCCGGGCAACTCCGGCGGGCCGCTGCTGGATTGCGACGGCAACGTCGTCGGCATCAACACGGCCTTGATGTCGAACAGCAAAACGCTCGGCTCGATTGGGCTCGGCTTCGCATTGCCGTCGAACGACGTGAAGTTCATCGCCGGCAAGCTGCGCGAGCCCGGTGCCTCGCCGAACTGGATCGGCATCCATCTGCAGGATCTGGATGCGCGCCTAGCCGTCCTGTTCAACCGGCCAACGGCGGCCGGCGCGGTTGTTACCGGCGTGGATCCCGACAGTCCGGCCGCACGGGCCTCGCTCGTGCCGGGCGACCTCGTGACGGGCGTTTCTGGCAAGGACCTGCCGGATTCGCGTGCCATTCAGCGCGCCATCGTCGACGTCGATCCGGGGACGCCGCTCACGCTGTCAGTGTGGCATCACGGTCAACGGCACGACGTATCGATTAACGGCAAGCCTTGGCCGGATTTCAAGGCGCTCCAAAGCGAGGTTACTCCCAGCGCCGAGGAAATCACGACAGCATTGGCCTACGGCGTCGGGCTCCACGTAGTCGCCATAACCGAGGCAGATCGGAAACGGTTCGATTTGGGGGGCATTCACGGCGTGTTGGTCGACCGTGTCGATCCGGATACGCAGGCGTCGGATGTTGGCCTCGCGGTTGGCGACGTGATCATGCAGATTGGCGACCAGGTGGCCGCGTCGCCCGAGCAGGTGATGTCAGCCGTGTCGTACGGCAAGCCGGAGTCCAATGATCTGGTTGCGGTGCTGGTGCACAAGAAAACTGGCGCTCAATGGCTGGGCTTGTGGGTGGGCCAGCCGAACTCACAGGAGTTCGTGACTCAGGGCTTTCAGCCAGCAACCACTGCGGGCGCACGCGACGCTGCCGCGCACCAATGATCCGACGAGAGCCGTTGATGATGAACTCGCCCGCGTCTCATCGCTTGCCCACGTGTCGGCGTACATGAAATGGTGAGAATTCCCTGGTAGACCTCCGCTGCCGCATGCAATTTGAGAATTCCGTGTCGATCCGTCTCACAATTGGACCAAATTGTGAGACGGATCAGAACGGAGACTGCTCCATCACTCCCCCCGCAGGTGCCGGCTGCTCGGTGCCGCTGCAGAAGCGATTTTCGACGCAAAGCCGGTCACCCCCCTGAACCTGACAATCGGAGCCACCATCGTGCGCCGCATGGAGCTAATCTCTCTTGTTGTCCTGGCCGGCGTCAGCGGATGCGCGCCGTACGATCCGCCGTTGCAGGGCGACCACACGTCCCATCGCTTCCAGGACGATCTCAAGCAATGCCGCACGTCTTCACGCGAGGCCGTGCGGCTCAAGAACGCGTCCACCCTGGGATCGTGGGTCATCTCTCCCTTTACGGGTCCTCCCGCGGTGCGCGCCGCAATCCGTAAATGCATGCAGGGCAAGGGCTATGCGCTGGAGAAAGCCGGAAGCTGACGGGGGGCGCCGGACCCCGGATGCCGGTGTCCCGGTCTACTAACCCGAACCTTGCTATGATTTCTGTAAGAGGACCGCAGCGCAGCCGAAAGATGAACCGCACGGGGGTCTGATATCGACGTTGTTCAACCAGGATGTCGAGGCGACATGTCGATCCACGCACGCTCGCGCTGTCCACATGTCGATAGATTGCACTGTGCGAGGTGGCTTCTGCGTATAGCGGGTGGACTGCCCAGCCGCTCCTGATCACGGGGCGATGGCGCGAACGCCGTCACGCCTCGCCACAGCCCCGGCGCAGGGCATGTCAGCGCGTCCCACGTCGTCGTCGCTGCTCCGTCCTGAAGCCATCAAGCGCGCCGCGCAACGCGGCATTAAGCGCCAGCACATGATCGCGCGCCGACAGCCGGTCGGTTGCCACCTCCAGGCCGATCATCGCGGCCTCGAGTTCGCGCCTGCTCTCGGCGCTCGCGAGCGGCAACGCTGGTAAGTTTCGTTTGATAGATTGCTGTTGGCGCGCGCCACTACCCTCGCGCGGCAACAGGCTTGGCAAATTGGGGTCGACGTCGGAGACGAGAGAACGCTGGAGTACTACAACGACGATTCGACGATTCTTCGAGTTCCAACGAGGCTTCCGTGCGCTGAAGACAAATACGGATTCGAGGGAAAGGCTTACCAGGATTTTCGCGACCTTCTCTTAGGTCCGACTGCCTCTCGATCGACAGCTGCCGAAACCTCCGGGTGCGATCCTGTGCACATTCCTTCCTCGTCCGCTGGCGTCACCACGTCTGAGCGGCCGCCACTTGCAGTTGCTAGCTCCACAACTCTGGCCACCAAGCGCGCAGCAGTGGTCAAGAAGCCTTGGTGGAGGTTCTGGTGCAGCAATGAGCAATAAAATTGTCCGATTGCCCAGCCACGCGCGGGGCACGTCGCCAGTCGAGGGTCTTCGCTCTGCGCTTTGAGGTGGGGCAGCGTGATGCGGCCGCCTTCATTTCGCCATGGCGCTCGCCAAGCTGGTCGGCTTTGGCCAGTGTCCGCGACTGGCCGGCCTGAAGGATAACGACCTGCCCTGGAACCCGGCCCGCCGTGACAAGACGCTGATAATGCATTTCTTGATCGTCGAACCAGATCGGGCTGTTTCCCGCGCTACGCGCTCGTACGAAAGATACCGGTCGTACAGCTCCTTCGGGGCACGTGCCTTGTCGAGTGAATCCATGTCGGCCGGGTGCGGGTTTTCGACCGAGGACAGGGCGACGGCATCTATGTCGCGCAGGTCGTTCCGGAGAGGGCATAGCACCGGATCGAGCTTGATTTTGCGCCAGTCGAGGAGGCGGCGTTGGTCGACCAGCATCTCGTAGCAACCTTCTGCTGTCGAAGGCCTGGAACGTCATCGCGACAATGCGCGCCGGATAAAGAGGTCGAACTCACGCAGCTCGAGCGTACGCTCGTCAGGCGCCTCAACGTCCAGGACACCAGATCCGTCCACTCAGCCGTCGACGGTTGCCTCGCAGAGTCAGGGCGCATCGACGCGCTCGTGAACAACGCAGGCTGCGGAGCGTTCGGTCCGCTCGAGGCGACGCCATTCAATAGGATCCGCCGCCAGTTCGACGTGAATGTGTTCGGCTTGTCCGCGACAACGAAGGCCGTCTTGCTCCACTTACGCGCGAGTTGGAGCGGCATGATCGTCAACGTCGCAAGGGGTACGCATGATCGGGACGTCTACCGGGCGGCAGATCTTATCCTCGTATCATTGTTGTGGAAGAGCGTCGACGTCGTCAGGAACGCAAACCGAGCCGAGCGGCGCTCCTTGCTCCGGCACCTTCCGCCCCTCCCCGATTAACGTGACAATGCCGCCAGGGGTACGGTGCGTGGCGTCCGATTCAACAGACGAAGACGGAAGCGTTCTTCGAGCTGCCGTATTGTATGGCTCGGCGCTGAGGGCGTAACGCCCAAGCGAGGGGCAGCGCGACGAAAGCTGCGATGCTCAGCAACCGCGGCAAATGCCGTCAGTGTCGGAATGTCAGCCGCGCGCATTGCTGAGTCTAGGTCATCATACAGTTAAACAGAATGAGTATTGTCATCTATGACCGCTATCAATATCTGGTGGCTGTGATAAATCCGGTGTGGAGGGGCGCGAGCAGCCGACGCCTATGTCAATCTGCCAGACCAGCACCAAAGAGGCACGGCTGGACCGTCCTCCAACGGCGCAACATCAGCCCGAGCGGGACCCGGCTCCAGCAGACGCACTCCCGATCGAAGACATCCTATTTCTTGCGGCCTGGCGGAACGGATTGGTTCCGTGTCCGGGCGCGGTTCTCCGCGTGCGCCAGCTTCAGCGCGCCAACCCGCGCTTCTTCGTCGCGCTCCATGGAGGTGCCCCGGCGGCCCGCTCGTTGCAAGACCAATCTCATTCCAAAACTCGATCGAGGTTTAGCAACGATGAAGACCTTACTGCGGGCGGCGATGGCCGCCCTGAGTATCTCCAGCATAAGCCCCGCCATCGCAGGCACGGGTGACATGGCGGCTTCCAACACCAGCTTCTCCTCACTTCCGAGGGTGGCCGCACGGATGCCGCATCGAGTCACGGCGAGCGCTGCAGCACAGAGCTGCGCAACTGGGCAGCGGTGCGCGGGGTTATGCTCGGCGCCGTTGCCCCGACGGGCGCGAGTGTCGTGAATACCGCGCCCCGTATCGCGGAGGAAATGCGACGCTGCCGCAGCTCTGGCGCGGCTGCACCTCATGACAACGAAGGCTTGCCTCGGCGGATTGGCCGAGGTCCTGATCCGCAACTTTCCGATACGGTGGGCACCCAAACTGTGATTGGCGCGTCTACCGCCATGACGAGTGACGGCATCGACAGGACACTGGGAATCATTATCGTCGCCGGGTTTGGCGGTGAAGTGGTCGTTCCGTGGGCGATCATCGGGCTGTCTAACTGGATGTCCTTCGACGTCCCATTCTGGGCTCTAGGACCAATGTTTGGCGGTCCGATAATGCTCGCGTTGGTGGCAGCTCTGATGGTCTGGCTCGTTCACGTGATCAGGGCGGCCGCACGAGCGAGAGGAAGCGTCCCGACGACGGCAGCCGGGCACATGATAAAGCAACGGGAACCCGTAAAGATGTCCCCTGGAACATTTGACACAGACTGGCATGACGGTTGGGGCAGTAAGTCGACATGACGCGCGACCGTTCATTTATTAGCCTCCGGCCGCACTGCGTTTTGGTGTCGTGGCGTTCGTGACTATGGCAGCATGGTACCCCGCCGTCGCGCAGCGAACCGACGCAGCCTCGCCGAGTGCTGCGATCGGTCAGCTTGACGATGCCTCGCCTGCTGCGATGAAGGCGGGCGCTAGCGCGCCGTTTAGGGAGCGTTATCGGGCACTAGAGCCAGTGATGGTGCGAGTTTTCAACCTAGACGCGATCCTTGCAGCCTCAAGCGGTCTTTCCTGGGCAAACCTCCCATCGGCACAGAAGGCCAGTCTCTCGCGGGCCTTGCTCACTCGTAGCGGCCAGGCGCTCCCGATAGTGCTTGGCGACGCGTGCGACGACAGCTTCATAACCGCTTGGCGCCATATCCCCAATCTCGACGGAAACCAGCCGCCTCGTTGCACTAGCGAGCGATGTTCAGCATGAAACTGCTGGCGGTCCATCCGAGCGGGCTGATGTATACTCGGGTTTTCCTGACCCTGGAGCCGCTAGGTCTCGAATTGGTCGCCAGTGCAGCGCGCTCCGCCGGACACGACGTGCGCATCGTCGACTTGCAAGTGGAACCATGCCATCGCCTTTGGCGGCTGATCGATCGATGGAAGCCGAACGCGGTGTGCCTCAGTGCCAATTACCTAGCCAATATTCCCGAAATCATCGATATCGCAAAAGCGGTCAAGGTCCGAACGCCAGGTTGCTTCGTTTTCGTGGGCGGCCATAGCGCAAGCTTCGTTGCAAACGACCTGCTCGTGCATGGCGGTGGCGCAATTGACTGTGTTCTCAAAGGTGAAGGTGAGGCCACGGTTCCACTTCTCCTCGAAGCTCTCCAGAATCGCGACGACCTGACACGCGTGCCTGGTGTCGTGAGCGCAGCAGGGGAGGGACCACCGCCTCGCTTCGTCGAGAGTCTCGACGCTGTCCGCCCGGCGCGGGATTTGCTGACCCGGCGGCGACGCTACTTCATTGGCACGCTGGACCCTTGTGCCTCTATTGAATTCGCACGCGGCTGTCCCTGGGATTGCACCTTCTGCAGTGCCTGGACGTTTTACGGCCGCAGCTATCGGGTTGCCTCGCCGGAAGTGATCGTCGATGAACTTGCCCGCATTCGAGAACCGGGCGTCTTCATCGTTGACGATGTCGCATTTGTCCATGCCCGCCAGGGCTTCGAGATCTGTGAGGCGATCCGCCGGCGCGGTATCCGCAAGGAGTATTATCTTGAAACGCGCGGTGACGTATTGCTGCGTAACCTGGATCTGTTCCGGTTGTGGCGTGATCTGGGTCTGAAGATCATCTTCATCGGGTTGGAGGCGATCGACGAAGCTGGCCTTCAACTATTCCGTAAACGGACCAGTCTTGACCGCAACATGGAAGCGCTGGAGGCCGCTCGTTCGCTCGGGATAGCAGTCGCCATCAATCTGATCGCTGATCCATCATGGGATCGCGACCGCTTTGAAACGGTACGACAGTGGTGTCTGGAAGTCCCCGACGTGGTGAATATCAGCGTGACAACACCGTATCCAGGAACGGAGATCTGGCAGACGGAGCAACGGAGACTGACGACACGGGACTATCGGCTGTTTGATATCCAGCATGCGGTTCTTCCGACGACACTACCACTTCCGGAATTTTATGCGGAGTTGGTGAAGACCCAGCAAGTACTAAACAGAAAACATCTTGGTTTCTCTGCAATTCGACAGACGCTGTGGACTACGGTCAAACTTTTGCTGCGCGGCCAGACCAATTTCCTCCGTATGATCTGGAAATTTAACTCGGTATTCAATCCAGCGCTACAGATGGGCGATCATGCACGGCCGGTGCGTTACGAGCTGCCCCCGCGCCCTGAATGTAAGCGTCAGACCGCTGCACCTTCCCTCGACGCGGGCTGCTGGTGAACACTGGCCTGTTTGGGAGAGACACCGACCAGGCGGGCATCAGCTCAGCGGCGGGGATTGACGTGCTCGATAGCCGGGCGTGACCGTAGCGGTGGCACGAACTGCCGGGATGCGACCTGGTGGAGATCGACACGGACAAGATCGACGAGGCGGTGCTGGCCCTGCTGTATCTCACGCTTCATGACGACGTCAGGGCGTGGAAAGGGTTCGACTGGGACGCGATGGATCGGTTGCCGTAAGGGCCTGATCCACGACCCGGTCGGCAAGGCGAAGTCGGTCGTCCTGACCGAGGAGGGACTCGCGAAGAGCGAGCGGCTGTTCACAAAGCTGTTCGCGAAGGCCCCGGCGTCGGATCAGCCGGCAGACTTAACCGCCAGGTCGGGGCGATGATCAGGCCGCGGCGGCGGCCTGCCGGGCCTTGACGTTCCAGGGCATGAGCTCGTCAAGGCGGGTGATAGGATGGCCTCGTGCCATCCGGTCGAGAACCTCGGCGAGATAGGCTTCCGGGTT
>JASHVB010000189.1 GCA_030039695.1 Acetobacteraceae bacterium | reverse complement strand
CCATGCGCACCTGATCGGCTGCCCGCAACAGCGGCGCCAGTGCAGCGGTCGGCTCCTGTGGCAGCAAGCAGGTGTGGGTGTGCCACAGGGCCCGCAGGCCAGCCTGATCGGCAGCTGGCAGCATGCGGTCGTGCAGCCCGATCTGTCCACTTGCCGACATGCAGTCGGGCAGCAATCCTGCGACTGCCGCCGCAATGAGGCTCTTACCACTGCCGGAGGCGCCGATGAGACACAGACTATCGCCTTCGTCGACGCACAGTGACAGGTCGCGGATAATCTGTTGGCCATCATGGCGGACACCAAGCCCATGCACGCGGAGCCCTATCATGCCGAATCGTTCCTCGTGGCATAAGCCTCCCCAACGAGGGTGGCGCTCCAAGTAGCAAGGAAGATCGCGATCGCGGGTGCAGCGAGCATCATCGGCTGATCGCTCATGTAAGGCAGCGCCTCGCTGATCATCGAACCCCATTCCGGCTGCGGCGGCAACAAACCAACACCAAGAAAGCCAAGTGTGGTGATTGACAGTAGGATGCTGGCAAATTGCAGCGTGGCCACGGACACGACCGTCGCGCGCACCGTCGGCCACGCATGCCGTCGCAGTCGATAGTATCGCGAGAAGCCAAGCAGGCGGCTTGCTTCGGCGTCGGGCCGGTTCAACGCCACACAAGCAAGTGGATGGCACATCCGCGCGAAAGCCGGCCAACGCGTCAAAGTCAGTCCGGCCATCACCAACCAAATGCCACCATTGAACAGCTCCGTCACGAACAGGACGAGTAAGAGGCCGGGACAGACATAGAAGGTATCAGCAAAGGCCAACAGTAGGCGTTCGCCAATGCCACCGATCTCCGCAGCCAACAGCCCCAAAGCCGTTCCGAGCGTCGCCGTGGCCAGCGTCACCGCCAGCGCTACTCCGAGGGAGGTCCTGGCGCCGGCTATGGTGCGCGCCAGCACGCTGCGTCCCAGTTCGTCGGTGCCGCATAGCCATGTCGATGATGGGGGCAGGGATGTTGCCATCAGATCCTGATGCAACGGGGCCGCTACAAGTAGCGCAGGTCCTACAATTGCAACCGTCAGCACAAGGGTCATCACTGCTAGCCCCAAACATGGCGTTCGGGCGTGGCCTGCGTCGAACTCATGACTCATGCCTGGTAATCCTTAGACGCCGAGAGCCGGGGGTCCACCAAGCGCATTGCGATATCAGTCGCCGCGGTGACCATTGCGAGCATTAGCCCAAGTTGACCAGAATCGAGGGGTCGTCTCAAGCGAATCAATTGGTTAGGCGAAAAGTCGCCACTACATTTTTGGTGCGGGGTTGGTCTCAGGCGCTGAGCGCGAAGTTCGGGATCTGGTTTTCGGAGAGGCGCATTCGCTTGGGCAAAGTGACGCCGAGACGGTCGAACAGCGCGGCTTGCGCGGCGTCTGGCTGTGTCACGCAGCGCAGGCGGATGTTGCCATGGGTTGCGGTGGGCAGGACGACGTCGTTGGACTGTATCCTGGCGAATTCTTCGAGGATGGTACGAGGCGAGTTGCCGAGGCCGGCGCGCTGCTGCCACATCTCCAGGCTCTTCCACAGCACGAAGGCGAGGAAGCAAACGAGGATGTGGGCCTGAACGCGGTCCTCTCGCTGGTGCCAGACGGGACGGAGCTTCAGCTGATCCTTCTGGATCCGGAATGCGGCTTCGGCCTGAGTGAGTTGAATGTAGGCCTTCCAGAGCTGTTGGTCGCTCCAATCGCTGATATTCGAGCGCAGCAGATAGGCGCCCTCGGAGAGTTGTGCCCAGTTGTCGAACGCGGCATTGCAGACGACACAGAGACGGAACCCCGCGGCGCAATCATCGGGCTGCAAGGTGATGGTGAAGCGGGCAGCAGCACGCTGGTTGCGCTGAAGAATACGGCCGACCTGGCGGTTCACCTTTTCCGCATTGAGCGGTTTCTTCGAGCGCGCGATGCGGGCGGCCAGGCGTTCGAGTCCTGCCTCGATCCGTTGAGTGAATTTATCGTGGATGGCGCGCTCTTTGGCCCGCCGATCGGCCGAGCGACAGAGGATCGCTGTCTCCGCGGTCTTGGGATGGCAGGCGAGCTTGACCTCGACGCCGTCACGTACGGTGTGCCAGCCACTCGGATCGGCGAGTTCAGCGGTGAACTGCTTCAGTTCGGCCTTCGGTGCCCCGATGATGTAGCGCCGGCCGGTCTGGCGCAGCCAGGCCAAATTGCCCGGACTGGCCATACCGCGGTCGCTGATCCAGACGCGGCCGAACGCGCCGTGCCGGGCTTCCATGGTGGCGACGATCGTCTGCAACGTTTTCGAATCGTGGGTGTTGCCGGCGAACACCTCGTAGCCCAGGGGGAAGCCGTCAAACGTTACCACCAGCGCGATGCAGACTTGCTTGCAGTCGGGGCGGTGATCGCGGGAGTAGCCTCGCTGTGCCTGCGGGTTGCCTTCTGCCTGGCCTTCGAAATATGTGCTCGTGACGTCGTACAGCAGCACTTCGTTCTGGATCGCAAACAGCTCGCCGCAACGTTGCGACAAATGCGCTTCGAGCGCGGCCTTATGCACGAGCAGATGATCAAGGGCGCGATACAGGCGGTTCTTGTCGACCTCCTCATCACCGAGCTGCAGCAGGTCGCACAGCGCCGTACGGCGATACCAGTCCTCGGCGATGTGCAACTCGCTCGATGGCTCACAGAACCGCGCCGAAACCAGCACCGCGGCCATCTTCGCCCACCCGATGCGCTCCTTGCCGTTCGGCAACAGGCGCTCGCATAGCTCCTCCAGTCCGGTCCCGCGCCACAATGCGAGGGCCAGATACACATCGCCAAACTGGCGCGATCGTTCGATGCGAATGCCCTTCAGCCGCACCGGAACGGTCAGGACTTCACTCCCGTCCCTGAACAGCGGCGCTTGCTCGGGAGCGCCGATCAGCCGCTGCGCCAACGCCCGGGCCTCAATGCGGCCGCGCTCGTCGAGTTCGCCAAGTTGCGCCACCGTCTGCTGAACCACGCGACGGCCGACACGCACGCTACGCACCAGGCACCAATAGCGGTGGACCTTGCCGTCCTTCTTACGAGTCGTATGGCGCAAATACATGCGCCATCTGACCCATTAATGGAGCCAAAGAAAATGGCCTAGGTCGCCACTACACGTGAAAATCGGCCGTCGGCCGAACTTAACCTGTTGATCCGGCTTACTGCGCACAGCCAAAATTAGCCAGAATGGTCGCCTAGTTGGTCAAGTCGGGCTAACACTGAACGAGGCGACCAGGTAAGGCGCCGGCCATGGCAACGTGACACGCCGCAGCCGGTCGGCCGGTGTCACGCCCAGGCTCTCCGCCACTTGCTCACAGTCCGCAGGCAGCCGAGCCAGGCCGGCCAAGACATTGCCGAAGGTGAACGCACAGACCCGCACCAGATGCACGACCAGCACGATCAGCGTCGTGCCGTTC